>JBEANX010000086.1:0-5231 GCA_041165245.1 Pseudomonadota bacterium | reverse complement strand
TTGAGGGTGACCTTGCCAGCGTCGAGGTCGATCTTCTTGACCTCGCCTTCCACCGATTGAGCGTGGGCCGCCACCGCCAAGCTCAGGCCTGCGGCCAGCGTGGCCAGGCGGCGGGTCAAGGTGCTCAAGGAAAAGGTAGAGAAAGTCACGGGGTGCTCCAGTTCTTGCATGGTGGGGATCATGCCCACATTTCCTAGACGCAGCCGCCTGTGGGTGCGTTGACAGGGTCTGGGGGCTGCTTGATGCCGCGCAAACTCCCTAGAATGCGGGCTTTGCCGGGTCTCGGGTGCGCACTGCGCGGCTGAAGGCTCTTTTTCACCCTTTGCATCGCCTGCCTGCCATGCCCTCCAGCGTCATCACTGCCACTTCTGATTCCCTGGCCAACATCGCCCCGCGCGACAAGGCCGAGATCCTGGCCCAGGCCCTGCCTTACATCCGCAAGTTCCACGGCAAGACCATCGTCATCAAGTACGGCGGCAATGCCATGACCGATCCCGAACTGCAGGCCGACTTCGCCGAAGACGTGGTGCTGCTCAAGCTGGTGGGTTTGAACCCGGTGGTGGTGCACGGTGGTGGCCCGCAAATTGACGCCGCACTGAACAAGATCGGCAAGAAGGGCCAGTTCATCCAGGGCATGCGCGTGACCGACCAGGAAACCATGGACGTGGTCGAGTGGGTGCTGGCCGGTGAAGTGCAGCAAGACATCGTGGGCCTGATCAACGTGGCGGGCGGCAAGGCCGTGGGCCTGACGGGCCGTGACGGCGGCATGATCCGCGCCCGCAAGCTCAAGCTTGTCGATCTGGATGACCCCACCAAGGAACACGACGTGGGCTCGGTCGGTGAGATCGAGTCGATCGACCCCAGCGTGGTCAAGGCCCTGCAAGATGACCAGTTCATCCCTGTGATCAGCCCCATTGGCTTTGGCGTGCACAACGAGAGCTACAACATCAACGCCGACCTGGTGGCCGCCAAGCTGGCCACGGTGCTCAAGGCTGAAAAGCTCATGCTGCTGACCAACATCAAGGGCGTGCTCGACAAGGAAGGCAATTTGCTGACCGACCTGACCGCCCGCCGCATCGACGAGCTGGTGGCCGATGGCACCATCAGCGGCGGCATGCTGCCCAAGATTGCTGGTGCGCTGGATGCAGCCAAGAGTGGCGTCAATGCCGTGCACATTGTGGACGGCCGTGTGCCTCACGCCATGCTGCTCGAGATCCTGACCGAGCAGGCCTACGGCACGATGATCCGAAGCCATTGAAGACACTGAGCCCCCCAGCTTGTCGCTTCGCGCCTTCGCAGCCCCCCGAGGGGGAGGCGCCAACCTTGGGGCGGCCCGGCGGTTGGCCTTGTCCCCCATGAAAATCAACCGAGTGTGGCTCTTCGACCTGGACAACACCCTGCACGACGCCAGCCGTGCGGTGTTCGGCAGGCTCAATGGCTCGATGACCGACTACATCGAGCAGCACCTGGGTCTGCCGCGCGATGAGGCCAACGCGCTGCGCATGCACTACTGGCGCCGCTACGGCGCCACCTTGCTGGGCCTGGAGCGCCACCACGGCATCCGGGCTGCGCACTTTCTGGCGCAAACGCACGCCTTGCCCGGCCTCGAGTCGCAACTCCGCATGCCACTGGCTGACCGCCAGGCCTTGCAGCGCTTGCCAGGCCGCAAGGTGCTGCTCACCAATGCGCCGGCTGAGTATGCCAAGCGCGTGCTCACGGCGCTGGACATGGCATCCATCTTTGAGAGCATCGTCTCCATCGAAGACATGCGCACATTCGGCCAACTGCGCCCCAAGCCTGACCTGCGCATGATGAAGGTGGTGCTGGCGCGCCTGAAGCTGCCGGCCCATCGCTGTGTGCTGGTGGAAGACACCCTGCCCAACCTGCGCCCGGTGCGCCAGTTGGGCATGCGCACGGTGTGGATGCAACGCTATCTCAAGAACAACCCGCACGGTCCGCAACTTGGGGGCAGCCCCCACCGCAGACCGGCCTGGGTGTGTGCAAAAATCAGGCAATTGAGGTCGCTCCACGCCTGGGGCGCGTGAGAAGTTCTGACCGAGTTGCCATGACACTGCCTGACGCCCCGGACACCGCCACCGACACTGAAACGGTCACCGCTGACGATCAGGCCACCACTGGTACGCTGGCGAAGGTGGTGCGCAAGCGCCCCAAGCCCGGCGAGCGCCGTGTGCAGATCCTGCAAGCCCTGGCCGCCATGCTGCAGCAGCCCGGCGCCGACCGCATCACCACCGCCGCCCTGGCGGCCCGCCTGGAGGTGAGCGAAGCGGCCCTGTACCGCCACTTCGCCAGCAAGGCGCAGATGTTCGAGGGCCTCATCGGCTTCATCGAAGACAGCCTTTTCACCCTGGCCAACCAGATCATCGAACGTGAGCCAGAGCCTGCCCGTCAGGTGGCGCGCTTGCTCACCTTGGTGCTTCAGTTTGGCGAGAAGAACCCCGGCATGGCTCGCGTCATGGCGGGTGATGCGCTGGTGTTCGAAAACGACCGCCTGGCCGTGCGCATGAACCAGTGCTTCGAGCGTCTGGAATCACTCTTGCGCCAAAGCTTCAAGGCCCTGGCCGAGCAACGCGGCTCGGCCCAGCCCACAGTCGATGCGCACGCCCAGGCCGCTTTGGCTGTGGCGGTCTTGCTGGGCCGCTTGCACCGCTATGCCCGCACAGGCTTCAAGCGCAGCCCCACCGAGCAGCTGGAAGCCAGCCTGCAGCAGTTGCTGGCCTGAGCACGCAGCCAAGCGCACGCGCTGGGCGCGTCCTGCCGAATGGCTCATCACCGGGCCATGACCACGTCATCGCGGTTTGGTTTCATGCACACCAAGCTTTTGACTTGGAGTGTCATGATGTTCGCTGTTCGCGCTTCCTTCATCGCTGCGGCCCTCGCCGCCGCTTCTCTCGGTGCACAAGCATCGATGGTCAACCTCGTGGCCGATGGCGAATGGCACACCTTCTCGGTGGCCGAAGACATCAGCAATGCTGGCGCCACGGCCTGGATCGACAACGGCGATGCCAACGGCCCCCAAGGTTCGGCGCTGAGCTTCTCGTTCACGGTGGCTGCTGGACAAGTGGGCACCCTGAGCGTGACCGATGCCTATGCTCAAGGCGCTGTCTACCAGGTGTTCAGCAATGGCGTTTCACTGGGCCAGACGTCTGCAGTGCCCGTGGCCACGGACTTCCTGGGCAACGCCAACCCTGACGTCGCCTTCCTGAGCAACGATTACAGCCATGCCGTGTTCACCTTCAACGAAGGCAGCTACACCGTGACGGGCAGCCTGTCCCAAGCCATGCAGATTGACAACGCCCCGTTCAACTACGACGGCGGCGCCGTCAAGCTGGAACTTGCGCTTGCACCCGCCGTGCCCGAGCCCACCAGCTACGCGCTCTTGCTGGCTGGCTTGGGCTTGCTGGCCATGGTTCGCCGCCGCTCAGCTCGCTGAAGTTTGACCAGGTCCTGTCTGCCAATTCCATCTCCCTCATCTGGAGTGTCCCCATGAAGATCCGTCTCCTGTGCGCCAGCCTGGCCATCGCATTCGGTGGCTGTGCCACCGCCCAAGTTGCAGCCCCCAAGGTCCCTTTCACCGTCAAGATCGTGGGCTTCAATGACTTCCACGGCAACCTGGAAACGCCCGGCACTTTCGGCGCGAACACCTTGGTGCCCACGGCCAGCCGCCCTGCCGTGGGTGGTGCTGAATTCATGGCCGCCTACGTGGCCCGCATGAAGGCCGCCAACCCGCTGAACATCGTCGTTGGCGCGGGCGACTACATCGGCGCCACGCCGTTGATCTCGGCCCTGTTCTATGACGAGCCCGCTGTCGAAGCGCTCAACAAGATCGGTGTCGAATTCAACTCGGTGGGCAACCACGAGTTCGACAAGGGCAAGGATGAGCTCAAGCGCCTGCAAAACGGCGGCTGCAAGACCACCAACGGCATCGTTGACGCGAACAGCTGCAAGGGCTTTGGCTCGGCCACGCCCGGCACGTTCGATGGCGCCAAGTTCAAATGGCTGTCGGCCAACGTGGTGGACAACGCCACCGGCAAGACTTTGCTGCCCGCTTACGGCGTGAAGACCTTCAACGGTGTCAAGGTGGCTTTCATCGGCATGACGCTCAAGGGCACGCCTGGCATCGTGACCCCCACGGGCGTGGCTGGCTTGAGCTTCAATGACGAAGCCGACACCGTCAACGCCCTGGTGCCCAAGCTGCGCGCCCAAGGCATCGAATCCATCGTGGTGCTGGTTCACCAAGGTGGCTTCCAAAACACCATCACCGGTGTGAGCAACCAGCCCATCACCAGCGACATCAATGGTTGCACGGGTGACTTGAAGAACACCGACGGCACTGACTCCGACATCCGCGCCATCGTCAAGCGCCTGGACAACGCGGTTGATCTGGTCATCAGCGGCCACACGCACGCGGCCTACAACTGCTCGGCCACCACCATCGACGTGCGCGGCACGACCCTGGCCAATGCCGTGACCACCACCCGCCCCACTGGCATGCCCAACAAGACGGGCCGCTTGGTGCCGGTGACGAGCTCCAGCGCCTTTGGCCGCGTGCTGACCGAAGTCGACGTGACCATCAACCCCACCACGCGTGACATCACCGCCGTGAGCCCACGCAACGTGTTGGTGGCCCAGAACGACACCGCCATCTTGGCCGACATCAACGCCAACCCCGGGGTGAAGAACCTGGTGACGGCTTACAAGACGGCCGTGTCGCCCCTGGCCAATGCCGTGATCGCCACCATCACCGCCCCCATGACCAACTCGGCCAATGCCGCGGGCGAGATGGAAGCCGGTGACCTGATCGCCGACGCCCAACTGGCTGCGACTCAGCCTGTTGGCCTGGGCGGCGCCGTGATGGCCTTCATGAACGCTGGTGGTGTGCGCAACCCCGGCTTCAACGTGGCCGGCGCCAGCTACCCCTACAACCTGACCTACGGCGACGCCTTCACGGTGCAACCCTTCGGCAACAGCCTGGTCACCATGACGCTGACAGCCCAGCAGCTCAAGGACGTGCTGGAACAGCAGTTCGCCGGCTGCAATGGCCAAGGCACGGCCAACCGCATCATGCAGATCTCCAGCAGCCTGAAGTACAGCTGGAATGCGGCCGGCACCTGCGGCACGCGCATCGTGGACGCCACCTACACGCCCACCGATGTGACCGTGGTGCCTCCTGTGGTGACCGGTGCCACCGAGATTCTGGTGATGGGTGGCGT
>JBEANX010000085.1:0-6103 GCA_041165245.1 Pseudomonadota bacterium | reverse complement strand
CGGCATCTCGGGGCTGGTTGAATGGAGGGCTTGGGCGGCGAGCATGGTGGTGTTTGGTCTGATGCTTTTGGCTCAGCGAGCCGTCGCGTCGAGGTTGGCCGAGGCCAGCAAGTGCACGCACAGCTGGCCATAGCTCAAGCCGGCCACCTTGGCCGACATGGGCACGAGCGAGTGGCTGGTCATGCCAGGCGAGGTGTTGATCTCCAGCAGGAAGGGCTGGCGGTCGGTGCCACGGATCATCACGTCGGCACGGGCCCAGCCGCGGCAACCCAGGGTCTTGAAGGCGCGCAGCACCAGCTGCTGGATCTCGGTCTCTTCGGCTGCGTCGAGCAGGCTGGGGCAGAGGTACTTCACGTCGTCGCTGAAGTACTTGTTCTGGTAGTCGTAGTTGCCACCAGGGGCCTTGATGCGGATGACGGGCAGCGATTGCGATTCACCAGCCACCGAGAGCACGGGGCAGGTGGTCTCTTCGCCTTCGATGAACTGCTCGCACAGCACTTCAGGGTCATGGCGGGCTGCGGCTTCATAAGCTGCGGCGCACTGCGATGCATCGCTCACCTTGGTCAAGCCAAGGGAGGAGCCTTCGCGTGCAGGCTTGACGATCATGGGGGCGCCCAGGGCCACCAGGGCTTGCTCGCACTCTTGAGCGCTGGACACCAGGCGCCAGTCAGGGGTGGGCAAGCCTTCGAAGCGCCAGATGCGCTTGGTCATGATCTTGTCCATGGCGATGCTCGATGCCATCACACCAGAACCGGTGTAAGGGATCTTGAGCAACTCAAGCGCGCCCTGCAGCGTGCCGTCTTCACCGCCGCGTCCATGCAGGGCGATGAAGCAGCGATCAACGCCCTCGGTGCGAAGGTCTTGCAGTGGGCGCTCGGCCGGGTCAAAGGCAAAGGCGTCGACACCCTCAGCTTGCAAGGCGGCCAGCACGCCGGTGCCGGACATGATGGACACATCGCGCTCGCCCGAAGTGCCACCGAACAGAACGGCGACACGGCCCAGG
Source organism: Pseudomonadota bacterium (assembly GCA_041165245.1). Taxonomy (GTDB): domain Bacteria; phylum Pseudomonadota; class Gammaproteobacteria; order Burkholderiales; family Burkholderiaceae_C; genus Aquabacterium. The sequence goes on along the minus strand of JBEANX010000085.1, from coordinate 5,100 downwards.
CTTTTCGGGTCAATGGCGGTGGGGGTGAGTTGAACTTGGCTCATGGCATTCATGCTTTGTGCTGCTCGGCCACCTTGGCGGGGATGCCACCGATGGTGCCCGCGCCCATGCAGATGACCACATCACCGCCGCGCACGTTTTGCGCAATGGCTTCGGGCAAGGTGTTGACGTCGTCAACAAACAAGGGCTCGACCTTGCCGGCCACGCGCACGGCACGGGTCAGGGCGCGGCCATCGGCGGCCACGATGGGCGACTCACCGGCGCTGTAGACCTCGGTGAGCAGCACCGCATCGGCCGTGCCCAGCACCTTGACGAAGTCTTCGAAGCAGTCACGCGTGCGGGTGTAGCGGTGCGGCTGAAAAGCCAGCACCAGGCGTTGGCCAGGAAAGGCGCCACGTGCCGCGGCGATGACGGCTGCCATCTCCACGGGGTGGTGGCCGTAGTCGTCAATCAGGGTGAAGTGGCCACCATCGGCGCAGGCGAAATCGCCATAGCGCTGGAAGCGGCGGCCCACGCCGGTGAACTCACCCAGGGCCTTGATGATGGGCTCGTCGGGCAGTTCGATCTCGGTGGCGACGGCAATGGCGGCCAAGGCATTGAGCACGTTGTGCACGCCAGGCAGGTTGAGCGTGACGGTGATGTCAGGCATGACCACGCCATTGCGGCGCTGGACCACAAAGCGCATCTGGCCGCCTGGCAGGGCCTCGACGTTGACGGCCCGCACTTGCGCGCCTTCCTCAAAGCCATAGCTGATCACGGGGCGCGAGATCAAGGGGATGATGCTGCGCACGCCTGGGTCATCCGTGCACAAGATGGCCGAGCCGTAAAAAGGCATGCGGTGCAGGAACTCCACGAAGGCCTGCTTGAGCTTGGCGAAGTCATGGCCATAGGTGTCCATGTGGTCGGCGTCGATGTTGGTGACGACCGACAGGACAGGCAACAGGTTCAGGAAGGAGGCATCTGACTCATCGGCTTCGACCACGATGTACTCGCCCTTGCCCAGGGCTGAGTTGGCACCTGCGCTGTTGAGCTTGCCGCCGATCACAAAGGTCGGGTCCACACCGGCTTCGGCCAGGATGCAGGTCACCAGCGAAGTGGTGGTGGTCTTGCCGTGTGTGCCGGCAATGGCGATGCCTTTGCGCAAGCGCATCAACTCGGCCAGCATCACGGCTCTAGGCACCACGGGAATGCGCTTGGCGCGTGCCGCGATCACTTCAGGGTTGTCGCCCTTCACGGCGGTGGAGGTGACCACGGCCTCGGCGCCTTCGATGTGTGCGGCGTCGTGGCCCACATGAACCGTGATGCCAATGCTGGCCAGGCGGCGGGAGGTGGCGCTGCTCGATTGGTCAGAGCCCGAGACCGCATAGCCCAGGTTGTGCAGGATCTCAGCGATGCCGCTCATGCCCGCACCACCGATGCCGACGAAATGGATGTGTTTGACGGCGTGCTTCATCGAGCAGCCCCCTTCTTGTTCAAGCTCAGTGTTTCGATGTCGTCGGCCACGGCTGCGGCCGCACGGGTGCGTGCCAAAGCCCGGGCCTTGGTGGCCATGGCGAGCAACTCGGCCCGTGTCAAACGCGTCAGTTGCTCGGCCAGATGACCAGGCGTGAGTTGCGGCTGCGGCAAGTGGATGGCAGCGCCATGCTTGGCCATGTACTCGGCGTTGTCGCGTTGGTGGGCCGTGGTCGAGACCACCAGCGGCACCAGCATGCTGGGCACGCCGGCGGCGCACAACTCGCTCACGGTGATGGCGCCTGCGCGGCAGACGATGAGGTCGCACTCGGCCAGGCGCTCGGCCATGTTGTTGATGAAAGGCAGCACCTCGACCTGTTCACCCAACTCGATGCCTGCGCGGCCATAGGCCGAACGAACCGCCTCGAACTGGTCCATGCCGGTCTGGTGGGTCAGGCGTGGGCGTTGGTCAGGCGGCATCATCGCGAAGGCTTGCGGCAAGGTTTCGTTGAGCACCTTGGCGCCCAAACTGCCACCCACCACCATCACGCGCAGGGGGCCGGTGCGGCCCGCAAAGCGTTGCTCGGGCGGCTCGATGGCCTCGATCTCGGCGCGCACGGGGTTGCCGGTGACTCGGGCCTTGCGATGGCGTGTTTGCAGGGCCGCCACTTGCGGGCCATCAAAGCCGAACTCGATCACATCGGCCACGGGCAGCAAGGCCTTGTTGCTCATGAGCAGGGCCGCATCTGCATTGACCAGCACCAAGGGCTTGCCACGTAATGAAGCCATCAGGCCTCCGGGGAAGCAGACATAACCACCCATGCCCAACACGGCATCGGCTTGGCGCGCGCCCAGGATGCGGAAGCAGTCGGCGAAGGCTTTGATGAGGCGCAATCCACCGGTGAGCGTGTGCAGCAGGCCCTTGCCACGCAAGCCCGAAAAGCTCAGGGTGTCCATGGGGATGCCACTGGGCGGCACGAGGCGGTTTTCCATGCCGGTGGTGGTGCCCAGCCAAGAGACGGTCCAACCACGGCTTTGCATTTCGCGGGCCACCGCCAGGCCCGGCATGATGTGCCCACCTGTGCCTGCGGCCATGATGACGAGGTGCTTGCTCATGCCCTGCCCCCGCGCATCAGTTGGCGGTTTTGGCTGCGCCGAAACCGCAGCCCGTCGCGCTGGCCGCGCGCCGCGACGATGCCGCCGTGGAACGTCGTCATCGCCGTCATGCTCGGCCTCCTCGCATGAGTTGGCGGTTTTCAATGTCCACCCGCAAGCAAATGGCCAGGGCCACGCAGTTGAGCAAGATGCCCGAGCCGCCATAGCTCATCAAAGGCAAGGTCAGGCCCTTGGTGGGCAACACGCCCAGGTTCACACCCATGTTGATGAAGGCCTGCGCGCCAATCCACACGCCCACGCCTTGGGCCACGAGCCCCGAGAAGACACGGTCGAGTGCAATGGCCTGGCGGCCGATGTGGAACAGGCGCTGCACCATCCAGAAGAAGGCAAAGATGACCACGGCCACGCCGATGAAACCGAGCTCTTCGCCGATCACAGCCAGCAGGAAATCGGTGTGCGCTTCGGGCAGGTAGTGCAGCTTTTCCAGGCTGGAACCCAGGCCTTCGCCAAAGATCTCACCACGGCCAAAGGCGATCAGCGAGTGGGTCAACTGGTAGGCCTTGCCCAAGGCGTTCTTTTCTTCCCAGGGGTCGAGGTAAGCAAAGATGCGCTCGCGCCGCCAAGGGCTGAGCGAGACCATCAACACGAAGGCGCCCACCAGCACGGCGGTGATCAGGAAGAACATGCGGCCGTTCACGCCGCCCAGGAACAAGATGGCCATGGCGATGGTGGCGATCACCATGAAGGCACCCATGTCAGGCTCGGCCAGCAGCAGCAAGCCCACCACGCCCACCGCCACCGCCATCGGGGCCACGGCGCGGAAGAAGTGCTCTTTCACTTCCATCTTGCGCACCATGTAGTCCGCCGCATAGAGGGTGATGGCCAGCTTGGCCAGCTCGGAAGGCTGAAAGTTCATCACCCCCAGCGGCAACCAGCGGCGCGCGCCATTCACGCCCTTGCCCACGTGCGGGATCAGCACCAGCATCAACATCACCAGGGCGATCACGAAAAGCCAGGGCGCCACCTTCTCCCAGGTGTTCACGGGGATCTGCGTGACGATGGCCGCTGTGATCAGCGCCAGCCCCAGCGAGAACAAGTGGCGCATGAAAAAGTGCGTGGTGGCGTACTTGGCAAACTTGGGGCTGTCAGGCAAGGCGATCGAGGCCGAATAGACCATGACCAAGCCCAGGGCCAGCAAGCCCAGCACCACCCACACCAGCGACTGGTCAAAGCCCATGACCCGCGTGGGTTGGGCATTGACGTTGACCCAGTCACGCACCGGCAGCTTGCCCACGGCCTCGCTGCCCTTTTGGGCGACGTTGCCAGTCAGGCGGCTCAGCCAGGCCATCAGGCCTGCGCTTGGCGCATGGGGTGCGTTGTTCTGGGTGGACTCGCTCATGCGATGTCTCCCGATTCCAGGGCCAGTTCGCGCACGGTGTCGATGAAGACCTGTGCACGGTGGCCGTAATTGCGGAACATGTCCAGGCTGGCGCAGGCAGGGCTGAGCAGCACGGCGTCACCGGCGATGGCCTGGTCAAACGCCCAACGGGTGGCCGCTTCCAAGCTGTCATGGCGCACCATGGGGATGTGGGCGCCCATGGGGTCGCTCAAGGTGCCGCCGCTGCTCAGGGCGTGTTCGATGGCACCGGCATCGCGGCCGATCAAAGCCACGGCGCGTGCATATCGGGCCACGGGGGGCAGCAAGGGGCCGAAGTCCTGGCCCTTGCCATCACCGCCCAGGATGATGACCAGCTTGCCGGGCGACAAGTCAGCGCCCAAGCCCAGCAAGGCGGCCACGGTGGCGCCTACGTTGGTGCCCTTGCTGTCGTCAATGGCGTCGATGCCCCCCACGGAGGTGACCACTTCGACGCGGTGCGGCTCGCCGCGGTATTCGCGCAGGCCGTGCAGCATCGGCGCCAAAGGCAGGTCGATGGCCGTGGTCAGGGCCAAGGCAGCCAGGGCGTTCGAGGCGTTGTGGCGACCACGGATGCGCAAGGCGTCAGCAGGCATCAGGCGCTGCAGGACGATTTCCTCCTCGGCCTCACCCTTCTTGCGCTTGATGGTGGGGTCGACCTCACGGGCACGCACCAGCCAGGCCATGCCCGATTCGACCACCAGGCCGAAGTCGCCCGGGCGGCGGGGGGCGTCCAGGCCAAAGCGGCAGACGTTGCGCTCGATCACTTGCGCGGCCCGGCCACGCACGCCCGACTTGACGATCTGGGGGGCAGGCACCATGGCGTCCACCACGGGGTCATCGCGGTTGATGACCATCACGCCCTGCTTGCCAAAGATGCGGGCCTTGGCCTCGGCATAAGCCTGCATGGAGCCGTGCCAGTCGAGGTGGTCTTGCGTGATGTTGAGCACCGCAGCGGCGCTGGGCTCGAAGTTGCTCACGCCATCGAGCTGGAAGCTGGACAACTCAAGCACCCACACCTCGGGCAGGTGCTCGAAGACGGGATCGACCGGTGGAGGCGGGGCCAGTTCGGTCAGTGGCGCGTCGGCATCGTCGTCCAGATTGGCAGGCTCTGCGCC
>JBEANX010000084.1:0-3398 GCA_041165245.1 Pseudomonadota bacterium | reverse complement strand
CGCTTTCTCGGTCTCGTCTGCCGTGGCGTACCCCACCAAGGTGTTGCCATGTCGGATGTTGAAATCAATGTCAGGCAGCGGCTCAATCTCATCGCCCGGCTCCAGCAGTGCTACCAGCTTGAGGAACAGACGCAGCTTGGCGATTTCGGTGGCTTGCTTCTCGATGTCCACTCCGTAAAGGTTGTGGACAATGATGTGCTTGATGACCGCGTAGTCTTGCGCTCGGTCTGAGCCGGCGGCCGCAAAGCGGTTCAGCAGTTCGTCCACCTCTGCCCATTTTTCTGGGTGGCTGGTGTCACCAGCCATCAAGGCGTCGGCCCGTACAGCTTGCAGGGTGCGCAGGGTGGCGTCATACAGCGGCTTCAAAATGTTAAGCGCCGCAAACAAGAAAGCACCAGAGCCACAAGTGGGGTCCAGCACGCTCAGGCCATGGCGGAACTTCTCATTGCTCTGGCGCGGTAAGCGCCCGGCCAGGTTGAACCAGAAGCTCTTGAGCAAGGCCACGTCGGTGCAGCGCTCAATGAGGTCCTGCGTGAACTGGCGGATGTTGAGGTTCCAGGTGATCAAGTCACCCACCTCCTGCAACTCGCCTGCGGCCAACTTGGCCCGCACCTCGCGCGTGCGCTGGTGGCGGGCAATGGTTTCACGCCAGATCTCGGTGGGCAGGCTCACGGCCTCATCTGCCCGCTTGTTCCAGGGCTTACGGCGGGCCAACAGGTCGGCTGCTACGGTGTCCAGGCCCTTCGACACCTCTGGAGGGTATGGCACGTCCACCCCCCTGAGCATGGCGGGGTAGATGTAGGCGTCACCGCTGTGTTGCAGCAGGGGCCAGGCCAGCGCATCAAACGCGGCAGGGTGGTCCGCGCGCACCTTGCCCAGCAAGGCGGGAATGATGGTGTTCTTGCCGATGTACTCGGTGATGTCTTCCTTGGTGTAGTACGCACCCATCTGCTTCTGGTTGACGAACTTTTCGAAGATGTAGCCCAGCACGTCAGGGTTGATCTCTTTGCCGCTCTTGAGCGGGCGTTCGTCCAAGTGCCATTCCCACTCGTCAAAGAAGGCGAACAGTTTCTGAAAAGCGTTGTCTGCAATGTCCAAGGCTTCGCCATACCGCTCCTCCAGCTCGTGCTGCGCAAACAGGCCGCCGTTCAAGTAGGGCACGCTGCCGAACTCGGCCTGGATGGCCGCAGCGGTTTCAGGCGTTCGCTCCTGCGCAAAGCCCTTGAAGAACAAAGGCGAGAGGAATCGCTTGTAAAAGCTCTGGGCATGCCCACCATCGAGATGGGCTTGCAGGCGCTGCTGCAGGTACTTGGGCTGGTTGTCCAGAAAACCTTTTTCCTGCAGAAACCACAGGAACATGAGCCGGTCGATGACGACAGCGGTGTACCAGCGTTGGTCCTCCCCGTCAGCGGGGATGCCCTCAATGAAGGCCGCGAAGGCTTTGCGCTGCTTCTCAAACTCGCCGTAGAACTTCTTTGTGACCTTGTCACGCGGGGCTGCGTCATCCAGTCGGGCGGTCACACCCAGCACGGTGAGCAGCTCTTCTTCGTCCAGCGTGAAGTGCAAACGGCTGAGCTTCTGCGTCAACAGTTCGGGCGCTTCGCCCTCGCGAAAAAACACCTCGCGGTACTGCGCAGGCTTGCCTGTTTGGCGCGTCACCCATTGCCAAATCTGCAGGGTCTTGGCCTCATTGGTGAAAACGATCAGGTGCTCGCGCACATCAGGCGTGACTTTGCGCTCGATCTTTTGTCGGGTGGCGTAGTCGGGCAACTGGCCTTGCGCACCAGGACGGCAATGCAGCACCTGTACGCCTTTTTTGTAGGCCACAACGTCCAGCAGCCAGGTGTCATCACCTACCGTCACGCTGTAGGGTTGCTGCTGCACCGGGGCATCCCAGCCCAATTCGTTGAAGAGGTGCTTGAAACGAAACTGTTTGAGAAGTTCTTGATTGATCACTGGCATTTTTATTCTTCCCTGATGAGTCCCATGGAGCACACCACACGCGGCTCCCTCAATGCGGCATCGTCTTCTGCGTAAGTGAGTCGGCCTTCTTCGCGGAGCGACTTCACGGCTTCAGCCAGCTCGTTGTCGTTCACCCCGCTGCGCATGAGGCGGTTGAGCACGTCGGCGGAGCTTTCCAGCAAGGGGCGCTGGTACATGTCATCCAAGGCACGCTCCAGCTCCTCGTCACGGAACAGGGTTTGCATCTGCTCGGTGGCATGGGCCTTGAGGCGCTCATAGGCCCGTCTGCGCGGACTGCTGGGGCGGCCCAGGCCGCCGCCCACGGCCTTGTCCTGGCTCACGGCCAGTTGCAGGCCTTGCGCCACCAACTCATGGTGGTTGGGCAAGCGGGCCTCGGCCGGGGTGTCTGGCGCGCACTCGGCCGCGCGCAGCACGGTGAACTGCGATTCAGTCACTGTCTTGCCATTGGCGCCCACCCAGGCCAAGTGGTCATTGCCTTCGGGTGATTTCACGTACACCAACACCCCACCCGTGGCGGCATCAGCCCCCAACAGCGGAAAGCGGCTTTCGTCCAGCGTGAAAGGGCGGGCTGAATACACCACAGGGGGCAGGGCCTCCACGGTGCGGGCCAGGTCGGGATCGTCTTGTGTGGCCTGCTTCCAGATCTGCCAGGCGTAAGAGGCCAGGTCCACCTCGTCGTCGCTGTCGTCCAGCACGCCCTGCCGCTCGGTGTAGAGGTCGCGCATGACGGCAGCGTCATCGTCTTCAAAAAACGATTCGTCAGTGCCCACCACTTCGGCGTTTTCTTGCAAGCGCTGGCGGATGCGGGCGCGCAGCTGGATGAGCTGCTCCACGCCATCGGCAGGCAGGAAGGAGTAGCAATGGATCTCTTCGGCCCGCTGCCCGATGCGGTCCACCCGGCCCGCACGCTGAATGAGGCGAATGATGGCCCAAGGCAGATCAAAGTTGATGACTACGTGGCTGTCTTGCAGGTTCTGGCCCTCTGACAGCACATCGGTACAGATCAGCACGCGCAGTTCATCGGCCTTGCTCACTGGCTTGTTGTTGGACTTGGGCGAGAAGCGGCAGGCCAGCCCAAAGGGGTCTGCCGAGGCACCCGTGGCCACACCCGCATGCGTGACGCCTGCCAGCCTGGCCTGGCGGGCCAGGTAGCGTGCCGTGTCGGCAAACTGAGTGAACACCAGGACTTTCTCTTTGGCGTGCGTCTTGGTCAGCAACTCACGCAAGGCTTGCCACTTGTGGTCAAGCGCGGCGTCCCACTTGCCATGGGCGTGCAAAAGCGACATCAGTGCTTGAGTGTCTGCCCCCAGGTCTTCGGCCAGTTTGGTGCGGAACAGGCTGGAGCGCACCCACTTGAAGCGGCGCTTATATTCATGCGCGTACTGCTCGTACACGGCCTTGCCCCGCTCCAGGCC
>JBEANX010000083.1:0-2615 GCA_041165245.1 Pseudomonadota bacterium | reverse complement strand
TTTTCAGCATCCAGGCCGAAGTTGCGCACCACGTTCGGGTGCACCTGCCCTGCCCCGCCCACTTCCAGCCAACGCCCCTTGAGCGGGCCGGATGCAAAGGCAATGTCCACTTCAGCCGAAGGCTCGGTGAACGGGAAGAACGAAGGACGGAACCGAATCTGCAAGTCATCCGTTTCAAAGAAGGTGCTGAAGAAATCACCCAGCACAGCCTTCAAATCGGTGAAGCTGACGCTCTCGCCAATCCACAGGCCTTCGCACTGATGGAACATGGGCGAGTGCGTGGCATCGCTGTCGACACGGTAGGTGCGGCCCGGCGCAATCACGCGGATCTCAGGCATGCGCTCGCCACGGGCCATTGCCTCGGCGTGCGATTTGACGTGCTGCACGGCATAACGAACCTGCATGGGGCTGGTGTGCGTGCGCAGCAGGTGGCCGCCCTCCACGTAGAAGGTGTCATGCATGGAGCGTGCGGGGTGGTCTTCGGGCGTGTTCAGGGCCGTGAAGTTGAACCAGTCGGCTTCGATTTCCGGGCCATCGGCCACGGCAAAACCCATCGAGCCAAAAATGCCCTCGATGCGCTCGATGCTGAGCGACACGGGGTGCAAACCGCCCTCGCCGCGGCGGCGGCCGGGCAAGGTCACGTCCAGGCGCTCGGCCTGAAGTTGCTGAGCCAGCTCGGCGTCCAGCAGGGCCTGGCGGCGTGCATTGAGCAGTGCCTCGACCTGTTGTTTGGCCTGGTTGATGGCCGCACCACGGGTCTTTTTGTCTTCGGGGCTGAGGGCACCCATGCCCTTGAGCAACTCGGTCAGGCTGCCAGACTTGCCCAAAAAGCGCGCTTTGGCGTTTTCCAGATCGGCGGGCGTGCCAGCCGACTCAAAAGCCGCCTGGGCTGTTTGCACCAGGGTTTGCAGGTCACCGGAGGTGTTGCTGAGGTCGCTGTTGATATCGTTCATCTCAATGGCTCGTCTCAGAGAGCTTGGTCGGGTGCCGTCGAAAAAAAAGGCCAACGTAACGTTGGCCTTTCGATCACCGGTGAGGCGCCAAGGCAAGCCTTGGCATCCAGACCGATGCAGCATCTGCGCTGCTTGTGCTGTTGCCCGATCAGGCAGCCAGCGAAGCCTTGGCCTTTTCAACGATGCTGGCAAAACCAGCTGGATCGTTGACAGCCATTTCGGCCAGCATCTTGCGATCGATCTCGATCTGAGCCTTCTTGATGCCAGCAATGAACTTGCTGTAGGTCAGGCCCAGGGCGCGGCTACCGGCGTTGATACGCGCGATCCACAGACGACGGAAAACGCGCTTCTTGTTGCGGCGGTCACGGTAGGCATATTGCCCAGCCTTCATGACCGCCTGCTTGGCGATGCGGAACACATTCTTGCGGCGGCCACGGAAACCCTTGGCCAGGGCGAGAACTTTCTTATGACGAGCGCGGGCTGTTACACCACGTTTGACGCGAGGCATGGATGACTCCTTCTGCGGTAACTATCTGAACCAAAAATCGAGACGGTGCGGTTTCGCGGCTTACAGGCCAGCGAAAGGAAGCATCTGAGCCATGTGGCCCATGTTGGTCTCGTGCACGGCAACAGTGCCACGCAGGTGGCGCTTGTTCTTCGTGGTCTTCTTGGTCAGGATGTGGCGCTTGAAGGCTTGGCCGCGCTTGACGGTGCCACCTGGACGCACGCGAAAGCGCTTCTTGGCGCTGCTCTTGGTCTTCATTTTGGGCATGTTCTGCTCCTAATCGTATGTTCCTGTCAGGCGCCGCGAAACACTCATCCGCGTCTTGATGGCCTGCAGTCACTTCTTTGCTTGCCGGGGCAACGCAGCAGGACCAACCGCTGCATTGCCTGTGTCCAGCAACGCTTCCCAACGCCAAGGCAACCTAATGTCTTGGCGCGAAACCCAACATTCTAGATGAAATTCAGCGCGTACGCTTACTTCTTCTTCTTGGGGCCCAGGATCATGATCATCTGGCGGCCTTCGAGCTTGGGCATGTTCTCAACCACCGAGCAATCGGTCAGGTCGTCACGCACACGCTCCAGCAGGCGCAAACCCAGTTCCTGGTGGGTGATCTCACGGCCGCGGAAACGCAGCGTCACCTTGCCCTTGTCGCCGTCTTCCAAGAAGCGGCGCAGGTTGCGCAGCTTGATCGCGTAGTCGCCGTCGTCGGTGCCAGGGCGGAACTTGACTTCCTTGACTTCGATGACCTTTTGCTTGAGCTTGGCATCGTGAGCCTTTTTCTGCTCCTGGTACTTGAACTTGCCGTAGTCCATCAGGCGGCAGACAGGTGGATCTGCCGTGGCAGCCACTTCGACCAGGTCGACGTCTGCTTCACCAGCCAGGCGCAAAGCGTCTTGAATGCTGACGATGCCCAGGGGCTCGTTCTCGACGCCGTTGAGGCGCACTTCGGGAGCCATGATTTCACGATTCAGCCGGTGCTTGCGCTCGTCATTGCGCGTACGGCGGTCAAAGAAGTTAGCGATGTCAATTTCCTTTTGGCGATGGGTACTTCACACCCTCGCCGATGAAACACGGTCACGCACCCAGGCAAACCCGGCGAGCCGCGTCACCCAAACAACGGGGCGACGCAAGCTGACGCTTTAGGCCTTGCTGGCGAT
>JBEANX010000082.1:0-7331 GCA_041165245.1 Pseudomonadota bacterium | reverse complement strand
TGCACTGGCGGCCTGGGGCTTGCACACCCAAAGCGCGCCCGGGCTTGAATCGGCACAGCGCCCTTACCTCTTGCCTGCCATGGCACTCGGTCTAGGCAGCCTGGCCTCCCTGCTCATGGCCGCCTTGTTGCACCAGCAAACGGCCAGCCGCCAGAAAGCCGAACAACTGGCCGCTGAGATGACGACCGAACTGAGCCGCCTTGCCCTCGTGGCGCGAGAGACCTCCAAGGCCGTGGTGATCACCGACGCGCAGCGACGCATCACCTGGGTGAATGCGGGCTTTGTGCGACTGACCGGCTACACCGCCGAAGAATCCATCGGCCAATCACCCGGCGCCTTGCTGCAGTTCAGTGGCACTGATCCCCTGGCCATCCGCCAGATGCGCCAGGCCTTCAACCAGGGCCATGCGTTCAAAGGCGATGTGCTCAACCAGGACAAGTGGGGCCGCCTTTATTGGCTCCACCTGGACGTGCAACCGGTGCACGACGACACAGGCACCCTCACCGGCTTCATCGCCATCGAATCAGACATCACGGCCCGCAAGGAGGGCGAGCACGCCACCCGCGCCGCTCGCGCCTTTCTGGATCAGACGGGCCGCATTGGCGGCATTGGCGGATGGGCCTTCGACACCGTCACCGGCAGCCTGCAAGGCACCGAGCAAACCTGCCGCATCCTGGATCTGGATTCGAATCATGTGCTGACCCTGCAAGATTGCCTGCGCTGCTGCCCGGCGTCTGTCAGGCGCGAGATCCGAGCGGCCATGGCCGAGGGCTTCGAGCACCGCACCGACTGGGATGTCGAGTTCCCCATGGTGACCCACAAGGGGCGTCGCATCTGGATCCGCCTGCTGGCTGAGGGCTCGTATGCCGACGGGGGGCTGGTCAGCATCATCGGGGCCCTGCAGGACATCACCGCCCGCAAGGACATGCAAGCGCAGATCGACCGCCAGGAGCAATTGCTGCGCGGCGCCATCGAGACCATCGACGAAGCCTTTGTGCTGTACGACCCGCAGGACCGCCTGGTGTTCTGCAATGAAAAATTCCTGCAGGTCTACGAGACCTCGCGCGACCTCATCGTGCCCGGCGCGAGCTTTGAAGCGATCATTCGCGCCGGGGTGGCACGCGGGCAGTACCCCGGCGCCATCGGGCGCGAAGAGGACTGGATCGCCGAGCGCCTGGCCCAACACCGATCAGGCGACCTGCCCCTGGTGCAAAAGCTCAAGGACGGGCGGGTGCTGCGCATCCTGGAGCGCAAGATGCCCGATGGGCACACGGTGGGCTTTCGGGTGGACATCACCGATTTGCTGCAGGCAAAAGAGGTGGCCGAGAAGGCCAACCTCGCCAAATCAGAGTTCATCGCCACCATCAGCCATGAGCTGCGCACACCGCTGCAATCCATCATGGGCTTTTCTGACCTGGGCATGCACTTTGCCCGCGAGATGCCGCAGTTCAAGCAGATGTTCACTGACATCCATGGCGGCGGCAAACGCATGCTGGTGTTGGTCAATGGCTTGCTGGATGTCGCCAAGATCGACAGCCAGGAGGGCTCGCTGGACCGCAAGGTGAGCGACCTCAAGCCGCTGCTGGGCGAAGTCGTCAAAGAGCTTGAACACCTGGCAGGCCAGCGTGGCCTGCGGCTAGAAATGGCCCTGCCGGAGCACCCCCTGATGTCACAGGTTCACACCTTCCGCTTGCAGCAGGTCATCCGCAATGTGCTGGCCAATGCCATCCGTTTTGCGCCGCCAGACACAGCCATCAAGGTCTGCGCGTGGGTGTCACAAGAGGCACAGCAGCCCCCCACTTGCCGGATCGACGTGCAAGACAGCGGCCCCGGCATCCCTGCCGATGAACTGGACGCCATCTTTGAACCCTTTGTGCAATCCAGCCGCACCCGAGCTGGGGCAGGCGGCACGGGCCTGGGCCTGGCCATTTGCCGCAAGATCATGGGCGCACACGGTGGGCGCATCTGGGCCAGCAATGCCGAGCAGGGCGGGGCCATCCTCCACATGGAGTTGCCCGCCTGGCCAGCCACACCGGGCGCCAACACCGAGGCACATGCCGCCGCAGCCAGCAGGCCCGAGGCGCTCCAACCCCACTCGCCCATTTCCGCCTGAGAAGTTCGGCAAAGCCCGTCAAGCTGGCACCCAAGGTGCCGATAAACACACAGATCCTTTTTCATCCAGGTGAGCCATGACACGCACCGTGCTGACCATCGAAGATCAAGCCGACATCCGTCGCTTGATCCGCATGACGCTGGAGTACGACGGCCTCACCGTGCTGGAAGCGGGTGACGGCGAGGAGGGCATCAACATGGCTCGCCAACACCTGCCCGACCTGATCCTGCTGGACGTCATGATGCCCGGCATGGACGGTTTGAGCGTCAACCGCACGCTGGCCGCTGACTCGCGCCTCAAGCACATCCCTGTGGTGATTCTCTCGGCGCTGGGCCGTGCCGCCGATGTTCAGGCCGGGCTGGAAACGGGCGTGCATGCCTATCTGGTCAAGCCCTTCAGCCCTTGGGAGTTGCTGGACGTGGTCCACAAACTGAGCGGCAATGCGCCTGCAGGCGCACTCCCCAACGCAAACACCGAAACCGCCAGCGTGGGAGGCCGCGCGTGAGCGAGCCCCTGGGCAAGCCCGCTCGACAAGCCGCCCCCTGGTGGCCCGCCCTGCTGCTGTGCACCTTCAGCGTGGGCCTCACTGCCCTGGCCACCTTCGCCATGAACGAAGCTTTGGCCAGCAGCCTGCGCGATGCCTCTGGCCGGATCAGCACCCCGGCCCTGGTCGGCCTCGTGCTTGGGGCGAGCATGTTCTCAACCCTCACCGCAGGCCTGGGCCTGTGGTGGCTGATGCGCCGACAGAGCACCAGCCCCGGGGGCCGCCCTCGGCTGATGCCACGCGAGCAGGCCGTGGAGGACATGCGCCACATGAGCCCTTACCTGGGCCAGCTCCAAACTTGCCTGGACCAGGCCATGCACGCCTCTGAAGAAGGCGCCATCTTGGTCATCGAAAAGATGAACACCATCCACCAGGTGTCCATCGAACAGTTCGAGCGCATCCGCACCACCGAGACCCAAGGCCAGGCGCTCACGCAGATCATGAACGACAAGGCCATGGTCGACACGCAGCTTGGCGCCATCTTGCAGATGTTTGTCGAGAACCAGGAAGCCGAGGTCGAGGCCAACCTGACCCGCCTGCACCGCCTCCAGGAGGTCAAGGACCTGGGCTCGATGGTGGAAGTGATCGCCACCGTGGCGCGCCAGACCAACTTGATGTCCATCAACGCGGCCATTGAGGCTGCGCGTGCGGGCGATTCAGGGCGCAGCTTTGCCGTGCTGGCCACCGAGATCCGCGAGCTTTCCAACCGCACCTCGGCGGTGGCGGTGGACATTGGGCAACGCATCGAGGCGGCCACCCAGGGCATCGACAAAGAGCTCTCACGCGTCACCGAAGCATCCAACCGCCAGACCACCACAGGCAACATGCGCAAGGTGATCAGCGACATTGCCGAGATGCAGCAGCGGTTCTCGGATTCCATGGCCCATTTGCGCCTGCCCGAGGTGATCGAAGAGATCCGCAGCGGCCACCAAGCCATTGCCGAACGGCTCTCAGATGCTTTGGGTGACCTTCAATCGCAAGACGTGGCCAAGCAGCGCATCGCGCTGGTTCACCAATCGCTGGGGGATTTGGACGGCCACCTGCAGACCATGGCCGACCAACTGCTCGACCAGCCCTGGCAACCCGACGCCATCATGTCGGTTGAGGAACGCTTGCAAGCGCTGATCGAAGAGGCCAAGGCCACCACGCCGAGCCCGCACAGCGTGGGCAACAGTTACCAGTCAGCAGGCACCCACAAGGTCGAGCTGTTCTGAGGCAAGCCCGCCCCAGCGGCTCAAAACGGGATCTTGCCCGTGATCACCTGCCAGTACATCACCCAATCACCCATGAGGCTGTAGAGCGGATATTCAAACGTGGCGGGCTTGTTGTGCTCAAAGCCAAAGTGCCCCAGCCAGGCAAAGCCGTAGCCGGCCACCGGCACCAGCAAAGCCAACCACCCTGGGCCCGGCCCAAGCGCCAGCACGATCAGCGCGAGCACCAAGGTGGAGCCCACCACGTGCAGGCGGCGGCAGGTGCGGTCGGCGTGCTGCGACAGGTAGAAGGGGTAGAACTCGGCGAACGAGGCGTAAGTGCGTTCCATCGCTTGATTGTGCACCGCTAGACTGTGGGCCTGCATCCTCGGAGACACCCATGGCCAACCGCCCCGCCCTGCCCGCCCCCACCGAACCTTTTGTGCCCACACAGCTGGGCACGCCACTCTCGCCCAGCGCCACCAAAGTGATGCTCTTGGGCTCGGGTGAGCTGGGCAAGGAGGTGCTGATCGCGCTGCAGCGCCTGGGTGTGGAGACCATCGCGGTCGACCGCTACGAGAATGCGCCCGGCCAACAGGTGGCTCACCACAGCCGCACCATCACCATGAGCCGCGCGACGCAGTTGCGCCAGCTCATCACCACCGAGCAACCCCTGCTGGTCGTGCCCGAGATCGAAGCCATTGCCACGCAGGAGCTCGAATCCCTGGAAGCGCAAGGCCTGGTGCGCGTGGTGCCCACGGCCCGTGCCGCCCGCCTGACGATGGACCGCGAAGGCATCCGTCGCCTGGCCGCTGAAACATTGAGCCTGCCCACCAGCCCCTACAAGTTCTGCGATTCACTGGCCGAACTGCAAGCGGCCATCGATGCAGGCATCGGCTACCCGTGCGTCGTCAAGCCCGTGATGAGCAGCTCCGGCAAGGGCCAGAGCAAGATCGACGGCCCCTTGGACGTGCAAAAAGCGTGGGACTACGCCATGGCCGGTGGCCGCGTGAGCCACGGCCGCATCATCGTGGAAGGCTTCATTGATTTCGACTACGAGATCACCTTGCTCACCGTGCGCGCTGTGGGCGCGAATGGCCAGATCGAGACGCAATTTTGCGAGCCCATTGGCCACGTGCAGGTGGCGGGAGATTACGTCGAAAGCTGGCAGCCCCAGCGCATGACGCCCACCGCCTTGGAGCGCGCCCGCCAGATCGCCAAGGCCGTGACCGACGACCTGGGCGGCCAGGGCCTGTTCGGCGTGGAGCTCTTTGTGAAGGGCGACATGGTCTGGTTCAGCGAAGTCAGCCCCCGCCCACACGACACCGGCCTGGTCACACTGGCCACGCAGGTGCAAAGCGAGTTTGAGCTGCACGCGCGCGCCATCCTGGGCCTGCCCGTGAACACGGCCCTGCGCAGCCCCGGCGCCTCGGCCGTGATCTATGGCGGCGTGGAGGCCCAAGGCATCAGCTTTGAAGGCGTGCGCGAGGCCTTGCAAGTGCCCGACACCGACATCCGCCTGTTCGGCAAGCCCGAGAGTTTTGTCAAACGCCGCATGGGCGTGGTGGTCAGCCACGCGGTGGACACCGACACCGCTCGAGCCAAGGCCAAGTTGGCCGCCAGCAAGGTCAAACCCAAGGTTTGAGCCCTCAGGCGCTGGCCGACTCCCGCACCCGGTCGGCCTGCTGCCCCATGCCCTGCAGGCTCTGGACCAAGCTGGTGTTGAGCGGCCCAGCCTTGGCCATCAGGGCGGGGATGTTGACCAGCTCGATGTCGGCATAGCGCACCACGATCATGCCGCCCTCGGACAAGCCCTTGAGCGCGCGGTTGATGGTCTGGCGCGACACCCCCATCATGCGCGCCAGGTATTCCTGCGGCAGGCGCAAGTGGCGCTTGAAGGACATCGGGTAGTTCATGCCGAAATTGCTCGATGCCATCAGCAGGCGGCGGGCCAGCTGCTGCTCCAGCGGCAGGTTGGCACGGTCTTCCATGAGCACGGCCAGCATGCGCAGGCGCAAGCAACCCAGCCGGGCCAGGTCACGCCAGTAATGCGGGTTCTGGCCCAGCCAAGGCTCCAGCAGCGAGCGAGGGCACACCAGCACCGAGCTGGCCACGTCGGCCACGGCGTCTTGGCTGCGGGGCAGGCGGTCGATCACGGCCACCTCGCCGAACCACTGGTAGGGCTCGACATACAGACTGAGGTTCTGGGTGTCGTCCTGCGAATTGAAAGATCCGAGCTTGAGTGCGCCTGAAAGCACGCAACACAAAGCCTCGTCAATCTCACCGCGGGAGAACAGGCGCTCACCCGGGCGCAGGTTCACGACCTTGGAGAAATCCAGCAGCGCCTGCTGGAATTCCAGCGGGCAAGAGGCAAACCACACGTGCGAACGGAGGGCCGGCAGCAAGTTCGGCGTGGAGGGTTCTTGAATTTTTGGCATGGGTTGTCGATGCTGAAATGTCTCTGTCGTTCTGGCAACCCCTCAAGATGGGTGATGTGCCTTCAGGAAACCCGTGTGATCTTAATGCGATTGTATGGATGTATACAGTGTTTTAAGCGCGATGGATATAGCATCCAGCGATCAACCGTTAAATTGACTGGCAATCTCTGGAGCCCCCATGACCACACAAAAGGCTGTTCACCCCGGCGAAATCCTGCGCACCCAGTTCATGGAAAAGCACGGCCTGTCGGCCAGCGCACTTGCGATCCGCATGCATGTGCCTGCCCCTCGCGTGAACGACATCGTGCGTGAACGCCGTGGCGTGAGCCCCGATTCGGCTTTGCGCCTGGCTCGCTTCTTCCGCACCACCGCCCAGTACTGGATGGACCTGCAAACCGCCTACGACTTGGCCGTGGCCGAAGCCCTGGCAGGTGAGCAGATCGTGCGTGAAGTCGCTCCCGTGATCGAACACAAGGAAGTGGCCCTGGCCGCCTGAGCCACCCGCCACCGCTTGGCGCACCCGCTGGGAGCGGCCAAGCAACACATACCGAGCGCGCCAGGGCGATGCTCGGCATGTGCTCACTGAAACGCCACCTCGGCGAAGCTGCGCAGCTTTCGGCTGTGCAGTTGCTCAGTGCGGTTGCGTCGCAGCCGCTCCAGCGCGCTCAGCCCGATGCGCAAATGCTGGTCCACCCGCTCACGGTAGAACTGATTGGCCATGCCAGGCAGCTTGATCTCACCGTGCAGGGGTTTGTCGCTCACGCACAGCAAGGTGCCGTAGGGCACCCGGAACCGGAACCCATTGGCCGCGATGGTGGCGCTTTCCATGTCCAGCGCGATGGCGCGGCTCTGGCTGAAGCGGCGTTCGGGCTCGCGGTGGGGCATGAGCTCCCAGTTGCGGTTGTCGGTGGACGCCACCGTGCCGGTGCGCAGGATCTTCTTCAGCTCGTAGCCCTTGAGCTGGGTGATCTCTTCGACCGCCGATTCGAGTGCCACCTGGATCTCGGCCAGCGGCGGGATCGGCACCCACAGCGGCAGCTCTTCGT
>JBEANX010000081.1:0-3532 GCA_041165245.1 Pseudomonadota bacterium | reverse complement strand
GCCAGCCATCATGGCGCGCTCCACACGCTGCACGTCGTCCAGGCCCAAGGAGCTGTTCAGGAAGGTGGCGGCCACGCCGACTTCGTCAAGCGCGCCCACCTGGTCGTGCATCAAGGCAATCAGAGGCGACACCACGATGGTGACGCCCTGCCCCGCTCGGTGGCGCGCAATGGCCGGGATCTGATAGCACAGGCTCTTGCCGCCACCCGTGGGCATGAGCACCAGGGCGTCGCCGCCGGCGGCCACGTGTTCGACGATGGCCTGCTGCTGGCCGCGGAACACAGGGTAGCCAAACACCTCCTGCAAGATCGACAAGGGCTCGGTGGAAAGCATGGAATCGATGACAGGCAGTGGCGAGGACAAGGGCGGCTTTTGCGATGTGAGAAGGTTAGGTGCGCGCATGGCAGGCAAGCCCGCGCACGCAGGCTGCATTGTGGGGCCAGCCCCGGCGTGCGGCTGTGGGGGGCCACTCCCCCGTCGGAATGCCTACCTCCTGGGGATGGTCAGGCCGAGGCGCCCGGCCATAATGGCGACACTGCAGCAAAGGCAACACCCGACCTGCGGTACCAACCAACGATACGTTTTTAACCAACCATCTCTAGGAATCAGGCCATGGCCTCTATCAACAAAGTCATCGTCATCGGCAACCTCGGCCGCGACCCCGAAGTGCGTTACACCCCCAGCGGCGCTGCGGTGTGCAATGTGTCGGTGGCCACCACACGCAACTGGAAAGACAAGACCAGTGGCGACAAGGTGGAAGAAACCGAATGGCACCGCGTGGTGTTTTATGACCGCCTGGCCGAAATCGCCGGCGAGTACCTCAAGAAGGGCCGCTCGGTCTACGTGGAAGGCCGCCTGAAAACCCGCAAGTGGGCTGACAAGGATGGCAAGGACAACTACACCACCGAGATCGTGGCCGAGCAAATGCAACTGCTGGGCGGCCGTGAAGGTGGTGGCGGCGGTGGCAGCTACGGCGGCGGCCAGGCCCAGGGTGGTGACGACGGCTTCAGCCAGGCCTCCGAGCCCGCTGCGCGCCCAAGCCGCCCGGCAGCACGCCCAGCGCCTGCACCGGCGCCAGCAGCCAAGTCGTCGACCGGGTTTGATGACATGGATGACGACATCCCCTTTTGAGATTGACCTTTGACCAAACGGTCAACAAAAAGCCCTGAGTGCTTGCCGCTCGGGGCTTTTTTCTTGTTGACGTGGCTCTTGGGGCTTGGGTGCGCGATCACTTCGAGGCCGCCGACAAAGCCAGGACAAGCCCTTTGATTGCCCACGCGATGTGCCGGCAACGACGTAACATCGAGATCCACTCTCACAAGGATCCCCATGTCGGACGACCTGCGCTGTTGCGGCAGCGGTACCTGCATCATCGACACCGAAGGGCGCTGCTGGTGCGGCCAACGCTGGGTCGGCGACCAACTTGTCGGCCCAGGGTCGACGTGCTCGGCACCAGCCACAGTGACGCCCAAGGACACGCCAGCCAATGCTGCAGATGCCTTTGGTGATCGCCCCATCAGGCCTGCATGAGCCAAGGTTGAATGAACGCAAACCAGCCGCCCACCACATAGGCCCACACGCTGAACGCGTAGACACGCCACGACGTCTTTCGCGTCTTGAGGCAAGCGGCCCGCAACGTCGGGTCTGTCGGACAAGGCGCGGTGCGATTGCGCCATTGCAAAAGGCCGCTTGCAAGCAGTGCCAGGCCAGCAAACACAAACAGCCCAGCCTTGTGTTCACTGAGCCAAACGACCTGCGGGAACACAGACACCAAGGACGACAAGGCAGCGCCAGCGCCCAAGGCGACGAACAACGCGGGCAGCGCACAGCACACCAAGGTGCCCGAGCTGGCGAACAGGCTCAGCACCGAGGTCCAGAGCCCCGCTCGCGATTCAACGATGCCGTCGGCACTCATGGCTTGGCCTTCAGGCTGGCCTTGATCTCCGCGATCGACTGCTCGACGGTCTCCAGCTTGGTCACGTCATAACCCGCATCTGTGATCTCGGTGGTGATCGTTTTGGTGTCCAGAACTTGACCGCTTTTGGCTTCCACGACAACCACCTTTTGCTTCAGGTCGACATGAACCGCCTGGGTGGCGGGGAGCTTGGACAGGCGCTTTTCAATGCCTTGCGCGCAAAAGGCGCAAACCATGCCGTTGACGTTGGCCTTGACGCTGGTGGTGGCAAAAGAAGATGCGGTGGCGCCGACCAGAACGAGGGCAGCGAAGAGTTGTGAATGGCGTTTCATTGAAGTTCCTTCAAAAGACATACATGACATTTGCGCGAGCCTGCTTGGCGTTGCTGACGCCGAGCTCGACGAAATAGCGCTTGTGGATGAGCCGCAGCATGGGCGTGATCTCGGTCTCGTCGGACAGCCCGCGCATGCGGCGTGCCTCCAACACCAGCCACGGCTGTGTCTCGTCATAGTCGACCTCGTAGAACGAGAACCCTGCACGGACAGACCCGAAGTCATGGTTCAGCCCTTGCGCCCGGTAGAGGCGAGCCGTGGCGGCGAGGTAGATGCGGGTGGTCTCGTAGTCCACCTGCACGCCGGGAGCGAACGCAAGCTTTGAGCCCACAAAATCGTTCCCGCGCATGGACCCAAGGCCCGCAAAGAACCAGACATTGGCCTGGGCGTCAGTGAAGTTCCAGCGCGACACCAGCCGCGTGTAATTCAGCTCAGCCAACGTGCGGGTCTTGGCCTTGTCGTCGGACCTCATGTCAATGGCGCCCGCGCCGATGGCGTCGCGAGAGCTCACCGCGTGGTTGACCCATGATTCGCGCCAGTTCGGGCTGACGTCCGCCATGGCCATTGCGCTGTCCTTGAAGCCCATTGGGGCCGCGCCTGCCGCACCAGGGCTCAGGGCGCAGGCCAGTGCTGCGTGAAGTAGTTTTCGCTTGTTCAATGGATGATCTCCAGCAGTGGCTCGGAGAGAGCCACAGTTCATGTCTCCGCATGACACTGCGGACGGACCTTGGGCGTAGAGATCAGGAAATCGGGGGTTTCAGGGCCGGCGTGGGCGACGCGCTGATGAAATCGACGCCGCCCGCCTGGGGCTGTGCATGCGCAGCGAAGGTGGCAATGTTGAGCGTGATGTCCGCCCACTCTGCCAATGGCGTGCACAAGCCACAAGAAGCGCAGCAGCCGTCCCCTGATGGCGAGTTGGTGCTGTCGGCGTCGGCCGCGGATCCACCGGCCATGGCCAGCATGGGGCAGTCCGGTGACATCCCACTCATGGCGAGGGTTTCGCTGCTGCTTGCCGCCATCTGAAGGCTCATGCGGTCTCCTGCCCATCCACGCAGTGGGAGCAAAAGAATCATGAAAATGATGAGCAGGCGAGTCACCGTTGAATGATACGCCGCAAGCGCCCCCCGCGTTCGCTGAGGCGCAGCGCCAAGCGCCGTCGACGGCTTGGTTTCGTGCGGGATTGCACCGCCCCCCTGGGGCCATGCTCAAGTTGCCCGCCACGGCGCCGAACTGCAGGGGTCAAGCCACTTGAACCCCACAAGGCATGCCCACCCCCCCCCACCAA
>JBEANX010000080.1:0-22766 GCA_041165245.1 Pseudomonadota bacterium | reverse complement strand
AGGGGTATTGCGCCGTGCCCAGCAGGAATCGGCTGTGCAGGGTGATGCCGCCGATCTGCCAGCTTGATTCGTTGCTGCTTGTTGGGTGTGTGTGGTTCATGAACTCAGCCTCCGGTGATGGCGCCAAAGAGCAGCAAGGCGTCGCCGTCCTGCAGGCGGTGTGAGTGGCGCTCATGGCGCGAGACGAACTCGCCATTGACGGCGGTGGCCATGCTGCTGGCTTGCTGCGTGTCGCACACCAGCAGCATCAAGGCATCGGCCACGGTGCTGCCTGCGGGCAATTGCATGGGGCCGCGGTCGGTGCGCACCGTGATGCTGGCATGGCTTGGCGTGGGCTCTGGGGTGATCACAGGTTCAGACATGGGCACGCTCCGGGCGCGCAGGCATCAAGCCTGCGCGGTGCAAGGCCTGATCGAGCAAGGCCGGCGCGAGCAGCCAGCCATGTCGGTACAGGCCGTTGATGCGCACCAGGCCTTCGTCAACTTGCACGATGGGGTGGTGGTCGGGCAAGGCCGGACGCAGGTTCACGTCCAGCCGGTGGATGCGGGCTTCGGCCAGGCCGGGCAGCACGCTGTGGGCTGCCGCCATGAGTTCGACCGCGCTGCGCAAGGACATGGGCGAGCGGTCTTCGCTCTCGATCTCGCTGGCGCCCACCAGCACCATGTCACCCGGACGGGGAACGATGTAGACGCGATGGCGTGGGTGCAGCAAGCGCACGGGCCGCTGCAGGCCCAGGCCGGGTGCATGCAACCACACGATTTCGCCTCGCACACCACGCACTTCGCAATCGGGGCGAGCGCCGGTGCCGCGCAGGTCGAACACCCAGTCGAAGCGATGGGTTTGACGCGTGATGTCGGTGTGCCCATGTGCGGTGGTCGCAGGCACAGTCTGAAGGCTGCCTGCACCCACCTTGATCACGCGTTGGCCCCAATGCCATTGCACCTCTGGGGCTTGGGCGTGCAGGGCCTGCAAGGTGCGCACGGTGTCGATGTGCGCTTCGCCTTCCAGGTGCCAGGCGTGCAAAGGCCCGCCGCTGCTGTGCAGGGCAGGCTCCATCGCACGCAAGGCCTCAAGGCTCAGGGCATGAGGGGTGGGGGCGTACAGCCCTGGGTGAGCGGCCATGCCTTGGCGGCGGCCCATGCCCAACACAGGCTCTTCCAGCCGGGCCAGCACACGGCGGGCAGAGCCCAGGTCGCTGCCATGCGCCACGAGCAGGCTCCCGGCTTGCTGCATCAAGGGCGCCTCTTTTGGATGCGCCTTCATCAGCTCCGTGCACACCTGGGCCCAAAGCGGGATCGACGTCCAGCCCAGATCAGCCAGGGCCGCATCGGCGCTTTCTCGCTCGGCCAGTGGGCTCAGCATGCCTGCGGCCGTGAAGCCGGCAGCACCTTGCCCATCGTGCCGTGGGTGTTCATCAGGCGCCGGGTCAAACACCTCGACGCGATGGCCTTGCCTGGCCAGCGTCCAGGCAGCCAGACGGCCCAGCAAGCCTGCACCGGCAATGCCGATGTGCAAGCTGGGGGCCGCCGTGTCATGCGTGACATTGCACATGGGGCTGCCCTCCCTCAGGCCTGTGGCTGCTTGCTTTCGGCGCTGCCTTCTGCCTTGCTTTCAGCCTTGATGGGGATGTAGATCTGCCCCCCTGCATCCTTGAACTGCGCCGACATGTCGGCCATGCCCTGTTCAAGCGCTTGCTGCTCGCTCACGCCTTGCGTCTTGGCGAACTCGCGCACCTCTTGGGTGATCTTCATGGAGCAGAACTTGGGGCCGCACATGGAGCAGAAGTGCGCCACCTTGGAGGCATCTTTGGGCAAAGTCTCATCGTGGAAGTCGCGGGCGGTCTCCGGGTCCAGGCCCAGGTTGAACTGGTCCTGCCACCTGAAGTCAAAACGCGCTTGCGAGAGCGCATCGTCACGCGCCCGTGAGCCTGGGTGCCCCTTGGCCACGTCGGCCGCATGGGCCGCGATCTTGTAGGCAATGAGGCCTTGCTTGACATCGTCGCGGTTGGGCAGGCCCAGGTGCTCCTTGGGCGTCACATAGCAAAGCATGGCCGTGCCCATCCAGCCGATCATGGCCGCACCGATGGCGCTGGCGATGTGGTCATAGCCGGGCGCGATGTCGATGGTCAAGGGCCCTAAGGTGTAGAAGGGCGCTTCATGGCAGTGCTTGAGCTGCTCGGTCATGTTGGCCTGGATCAGGTGCATGGGCACGTGGCCAGGGCCTTCGATCATGGTCTGCACGTCGTGCTTCCAGGCGATCTGCGTGAGCTCGCCAAGCGTCTTCAACTCCGCAAACTGGGCTTCGTCATTGGCATCGCTGAGTGAGCCAGGGCGCAGGCCATCGCCCAGCGAGAAGCTCACGTCGTAGGCCTTCATGATGTCGCAGATGTCTTCGAAGTGCGTGTACAGGAAGTTCTCTTTGTGGTGGGCGATGCACCACTTGGCCAGGATGGAGCCACCCCGCGAGACGAT
The DNA here is from genome assembly GCA_041165245.1 of Pseudomonadota bacterium. Classification (GTDB taxonomy): domain Bacteria; phylum Pseudomonadota; class Gammaproteobacteria; order Burkholderiales; family Burkholderiaceae_C; genus Aquabacterium. The sequence continues at coordinate 20,295 of JBEANX010000080.1, read as the reverse complement.
GCCCGTGCGGCGGTTGGCCGTGAGGTGGATGAAGGCCAAACGCACGCCGGCGTGGATGGTGAAGTAGTCCACCCCTTGCTCGGCCTGCTCGATCAAGGTGTCGCGGTAGATCTCCCAGGTGAGGTCTTCAGCCACGCCGCCCACCTTTTCCAGGGCCTGGTAAATGGGCACGGTGCCAATCGGCACAGGGCTGTTGCGAACGATCCAATCGCGCGTGGTGTGGATGTGCTTGCCGGTGGACAAGTCCATCACGTTGTCGGCACCCCAGCGGATGGCCCACACCAGTTTTTCCACCTCTTCTTCAATCGACGAGGTCACGGCCGAGTTGCCGATGTTGGCGTTGATCTTGACCAGGAAGTTGCGCCCAATGGCCATGGGCTCCAACTCGGTGTGGTTGATGTTGGCCGGGATGATGGCGCGGCCTCGGGCCACCTCGTCACGCACAAACTCGGGCGTGATGATCTGGGGGATGCTTGCTCCCATCGAGTTGCCGCGCAGGCGGGCTTCGCGCTCGGCATCGACGCTGTACTTGGCGCGCCAGTCGTCAAGCACCTCGATGCGGCGCTGGTTCTCGCGCAGGGCCACGAACTCCATCTCGGGCGTGACGATGCCTTGGCGTGCGTAGTGCATCTGCGTGACGTTGCGGCCTGCACCGATGCCCCCAATCGCGCGGCGTGGGGTCCGTTGCAAGCCGCTGGCTGCCGCGCGCAGTGCCGCCATGCGCTCGTCATGGCGTTCATCGGGCTTGAGGCCATCGTCCACGGCCTGAATGTGCCGGCCTTCGTAGGCTTCGGTGTCGCCACGCGCCACCACGGCAGCTTCGCGCACAGGCGGCAGGCCCTTGGTCACGTCGATGGTGACATTCGGGTCGGAGTAAGGCCCTGAGCAGTCGTAAAGGGTGACGGCCTCGCCATTGGTCAGTGAGACCTCGCGCATGGGCACCCGCACACCCTCATGGCTGCCTTGCACATACACCTTGCGCGAAGCGGGCAGGGGCTCACGCGTGAGGCGTGCGAGTTCGCTCAAGGCTTCGATGCCTTGCAGGGCTTGGGTGGGGTCGGGGGCGTTCATGGCAGCTCCTTGGGTGGCAGGTGGTCAACACGTGCTCCAAGGGTGCCGGGCAGGGGCCCAGGGTGGAATTGCGGCCGGGAGGTCGGGGGCTTCGATGTGCGCAAACGCGAACACACCGAAGGGCCGCGCCTGGCATCAAGCCCACCACGGGCCTCAAGCAAGACAGCTCTTCTTTCGCCGGTATCAGCCGGATCAAGTTCAGCGGGTTTGGGTTTCCATCTCAGTGCCTGCCTGAGCCATTGCTGGCTTCAGAGGCACACCCCGGAGCAAGGCGCCAGTATAGGCGCAGCGCTGCTCGGGTCAAGTCAGCATGAAGCCAGTGCGGCTTCAGCGACTTTGGAAGGGCTGCTGGAAGGTGGGGTTTGAAGCCGCCTTCTCAGGCAAGGTGGTCATGGGGGCCCTGGCGAACACCCATTCGATGAAAGCCGAGGTCCAAGAACGATCGTTGGAGCTGGCTTGTGAGGCAGGCCCCCACAAGGCCAAGGCCAATGCGAGGGGAGCAATCGCGAAAACTGGACGCATGTGGACTGCAGACCCGATGTGGGTTGTGTTGATGGCTTGACGCGAGTTTAGGCTTGTTGCGCTGCAGCAGAACACCCCGAGCATGAGGGTAAAAGCTTGCAGGTGTGACACATGCCTCAAGCGTGCGCCATCCGATCGGATCAATGTCTAGGGGTTTCCTGGGCAATAGGGATCACCCTGTGCAGATCGGCACCGGGTGTGCGCTGCATCAGGCTTGAACTGGCGGGTTTGGGATGGTCGCAAACTTGACGATTGCCCGTGTCTGCTGAGCCACATCCATGGTCACAAGCGCCGCAACCTGACGATGCCACGCCCTTGGCCTTGGGCCACCAGCGCTTGGCCACGTGCACCAGCGCTGCCAAACCGATGAGGCTCGCGATGAGGTCTTGCCAGGGCAGATCGCTCAAGACCATCAGGCGCCCCACACCTGCAAGGCCATGCGGTACACCACCCAGCTCGCACCATAGGCCAGGGCAAACAGGTAGCCCGCCATGATCAGCGGCATCCGCCAGCCATTGGTCTCGCGCTTGGCCACAATCAGCGTGGACAAGCACTGTGGCGCGAACACATACCAGGTCATCAGCGACAAGGCCGTGGGCAGCGACCAGGCTTTGCCGATCAAGGTGGTCAGGGCCGTGCTCAGCGCATCGCCCGTTTGTGACATGGCGTAGACCGTGCCCAGTGCGCTCACCGCCACCTCACGTGCGGCCATACCTGGCACCAGCGCAATGCAGATCTGCCAGTTGAAGCCGATGGGCGAGAAGATCACTTCGAGCGCCTTGCCGATGTGGCCGGCGATGCTGTAGTGAATGGGTGCCTCAAGCGCCCCCGCCGGCGCACCCGGGAAGTTCGAGAGGAACCACAAGATGATCATCAGCGACAAGATGATGGTGCCCACGCGCTGCACAAAGATGCGGGCTCGCTCCCACAGGCCCAGGCCCAGGTTGCGCAGGTGTGGCCAGTGGTAATCGGGCAGGGCCATGAGCAAGGGCTGCGGGCCTGAGCGGCGCATGAAGCGCTTGAGCACATAGGCCACGAGCATGGCCGAGACAATGCCCGCCATGTAGAGCGCAAACAGCACCAAGCCTTGCAGGTTGAAGACGCCCGCCACCGTGCGGTCAGGGATGAAGGCGGCGATCAGCAAGGCATAGACAGGCAGGCGCGCCGAGCAGGTCATCAGGGGCGCGATCAGGATGGTCACCCAACGGTCGCGCGGCTCACCGATGGTGCGCGTGGCCATGATGCCGGGGATGGCGCAGGCAAAGCTGGACAGCAGCGGGATGAAAGCGCGGCCGGACAGGCCCACGCCGCCCATGACCCGGTCCAGCAGGAAGGCGGCCCGAGGCAGGTAGCCCGAGTCTTCCAGCGCGAGGATGAAGGTGAACAAAATCAGGATCTGCGGCAAGAACACCAGCACGCCACCAGCCCCTCCGATCACGCCTTCAACAAGCAAGCCGCGCAACATGCCGTCGGCCATGTGGGCTTTGACGAAATCGCCCAGGTTTCCCATGCCAGCGTCGATGAAGTCCATGGGCGCTTTGGCCCAACTGAACACGGCCTGGAAGACCAGGAACATCAGTGCCGCCAAGATGACGGGGCCATACACCGGGTGCAGGGCAAAGTGGTCGATGCGCTGCGTGAAGCGGTGGGCCACGGTGGCGTCGCCGCTGGTCACGCAATGCTCGAGGATGGCCAGGACACGCTGGTGGGTGTCGGCCACGTCCAGGGCTTCGATGGGGGCCAGGGATCGGATGCGGTCATGTGCGGGCAACTGCGGCCAGCCGGTGGCATCCAGCGTGGTCAGCAAGGCATCGGTGCCACCCGATTGCACCGCCACGGCCTCGACCACGGGGATGCCCAGCTCGGACTGCAGCTTGCGGCTGTCGATGTCCATGCCACGCTCTTTGGCTTGGTCCATCATGTTGAGCACCAGGATCATGGGCAGCTTGAGCGTCTGCAGCTCCAGCACCATGCGCAGGTGCAGCTTGAGGTTGGAGGCGTCGGCCACGCAGACCAGGGCGCGGGGTGGGGTCTCGTCGTCACGCGTGCCCAGGATCACGTCGCGGGTCACGGCCTCGTCGGGCGTGGCGGCCAGCATGCTGTAAGCGCCCGGCAAGTCCAACAAGCGCCAGGTTTGGCCCGATGGGCTGGTGAACTGGCCTTCCTTGCGTTCGACGGTGACCCCGGCGTAGTTGCCCACCTTCTGGCGCGCGCCGGTCAAGCGGTTGAACAGCGCGGTTTTGCCGCAATTGGGATTGCCCACCAGGGCAATGAGGGCGGGAGCAGCTGGGGTCATGGTGGCAAGCGTTCAGCGGGCAAAGCGCCAAAAGGCTGGCTTGCGGGCTCGATCAGTGTGGATCTGTCGCGATCTGGCAGTGATCAGAGGGAGATCAAGCGGGAACGACCTCGATCAGCGAGGATTCCAGTGGGCGCAATGCGAAGGTCGAGCCCCCCACACGCACCGCCAGCGGGCCTTTGCCAAGCAGCATGCGGCGCAGCACTTCCACCTTCTCGCCCGGCACAAAACCCAACTCCATCAGGCGGCGCTGGAGGGCTTTGCCGTGAGTGGTCTGGGTGTTGATGTGGCGGATCACAGCCTGCACTCGGGTCGGCAGGCGGTCCAGCGTCAGAGGGGTGTGAAGGAGCTTGGGCATGTGGAAAGTCTATGCGAAATGCAAACGATTCGCAAATACAAACCCTTGACCTGGATCAGACAGAAGGGTTTCAGGTGTGAAGCTTGTCACAGTGCAGGCCCCCCATTCCCGCGAACAAGGTGGCGCAAAAACCCCTGCGCCCACCTTGCTGCTTGGCAGGTGGCGTTCAGCGGGCCAGGGCCGGTGCCCACGCCCCCCAGCGGTTTGCCCGCTTGAAGGTGCCCAGGTCATTGAAGCGCACACCTACCTCGCGCATCACGGCGTGGGCTTCAGCCGCGATCATCTGGCGCAGGTAGAAGGGCTGGCCGACCACGAAGTGATGGATGGCGTGGGTCGAGCCAAAGTTGAAGCAAAACAGCTGCACCGGCCAGAACAAAGGGTGGTTGAGCACCTGGCACTGCTGCATCACATTGCCCTTTTCGATGTCGCCGTAGTAGTGCATGTTGGAGCTCACAAAGTGAAGGCAGAAGGTGCGCAGCACATTGGGGCCCACCAGGCAGACCGTGAGGGCATCGACGACGGGCATGGCGCCCAGGACCAAGGAAGGCCAAGCCACCGGGTGGCCCGACCAGGTGCCGATCAGATCGGCCGCATGAAAGAGCACGAAGGCATGCCAGATGCCCCAGCAAGCATTGCCCAGCGGCGCATAGGAGAGCACTTTCGCGGCGATGGCACGGGCAGCTTCCTGGCGGTTGGTGGGCTTGTCGGCTTCGCGGATGTAGCGACCGGTGATCTCAGAAATGGTCTTGGGTCGAAGCACGACGGACAGCATCGAATCGGCCAGCATCAAGAAGCGCTTGAAGCCCCAGGGCTCGCCATTGGTGATGGAGCGCTCTTCCATGTCCGACTTGTGGCCCGACACCTTGTGGTGGTGAAAGTGCAGCCCGCGGCGCACCCACGGGTTGATGGTGGAGGGGCGTGCGATCCAGCCGATGAGCAGCAGGGCGTCTTGCACCCAGGGCTTGTCCTTGAAGTACATCTGGTGGATGAGGTCGTGCTCCATCTCGTGCGTGAAGGCGGCCAGCATGGCCACCAGCGGCACCGTGGCCCACCAAGGCAGGCTGCCTTGCAGGTAGAGCCAGGTACACAAGGCCATGCCCGCCACTGAGCCCAATTGAATGAAGAGGCCGATGGCATCTTGATGAACCAGCCAGGCATGGCGTTGTCGGGCATCCAGGCCGGCCTTGCCGACCACGGCGCGGATGCGTTGCACCTTCTGCGCGTCAGACAGGGGGGCGGTTCCCCGGCTTTTGGGCCGAGGGGAGGCGACGCGGGCAGCAGCGTTTGTGGACATGCTTGAGGGATGACTTACCGTGATGACATGCCACCATCTTGTTCGTGATGTACATCACAGGTCTTGTCTGAATGCGCCAAGGCCTTGACCGCCTCAGCCTTTCGAACAAGGGGTGAGGTGGGTCCGTGCCTGCCGCGGGGACAATGGAAGACTGGGCACCAACGGAACCCCGGTCTGAGGGGGGCGTGAGCCGCACTCCCGGTGACACCCCTGTGGATAATCCGCCCGTTGTAAACATGGCGCCTTTGGCTCCCACGGCACCTGCATGACCGATCAGCCCTTTTTTCGCACCCCTGCCACTCGGGCCTCGTCGCTGTCGAGTTGGGTGGCTGCGGTCAAGCGGGCGGTCGAGGCCAAGGGCCTGGATGCCGCGGCCTTGATGCGGCAGGCCGGCATGGACCTGAGCCTGCTGGACGACCCGCTGGCTCGTTACCCTTCTGAACAAACAATGGCCTTTTGGACGCTGGCCTTGCAAGCCAGTGGCGACCCCTTGCTGGGCTTGCACACGGCGCGCCACATCTCGCCAGCCACCTTCCATGCGCTGGGTTATGCGGCCCTGGCATCGAGCACGCTCGATGAATACTTTCAGCGCGCTGCTCGTTACTTCAGGGTCGTCACCGATGCGGGCGAGCTCACCTACACCCGCACACCCAGCCATGGCCGCCTCACCATGCTGGGTCACCCCGCCTTGATCGCCAGCGACACCGCGGGCGTGGCGTGGTGCTTGATCGATTGCTTCATCTACACGACGCTTCGTGTGTGTGGTCTGTTGTATGGCCCCAGCTTTGAGGTCTTGGAGATCCGCCTTCAACGGCCCGCGCCTTCGCAGCGCGAGGTGTTCGAGCAGGTGCTTCGGCATGCCCCCATCTATGGTTGCGATGACAACACGGTGCTGGTGGCCGATGAAGTGCTGCGCAAGCCTTTGCCACATGCCAACACCATCCTGGCCCGGGTGAACGAAGAAGCACTGAGCCGCTACCTGGCCGATCTGAACCACGGTGACAACGTGAGCGCCCGCCTCAAGCGATTGTTGCAAGAGCGCTTGCCCAGTGGCGACCCCTCACAAGACGAGCTGGCCGCCTTGCTGCACATGACCACGCGCAGCTTGCAGCGCCGCCTGGCCGAACTGGGCACGACCTACCGCGAGCTGATCAACCAGACACGCCATGAGCTGTCGCTCGAATACCTGGCGCAACGCCAGCACAGCATCAGCGACATCGCTTATTTGCTGGGCTTTGCCGAAGTGAGCGCCTTCACGCGGGCCTTCAAGCGCTGGACAGGCCAAAGCCCGACAGCCTGGCGCGAGCAGGCTTGAGCCCAGTCTATGCGGACTGGATTCAATCGCCCAGGTTGACTCGGGCCAGCAGGCCTTCCTTGGCCCAAGCTTGCAGCCACTGACTCACGCGTGCCTCGCCGTTGTTTGATGCAGCCAGGTGGGCACACGCCTCGCTGAATGAGTGGCCCGCGAGCAGGGCCTCCACCGCTTGGGCTTCATCGGCCTGCAGGCTGCGAAAGTGCGGCTGCCACCCTTGTCGCCACACCAGCAGGCACGTGGCCTCGTTGCGAACAGGCTCAGGCGCTTCCTCGCGCGAGAGGCTTTGCCACAGGGGCGCCACGGCATGGCTCAAGCGCAGCACGGTGGTGCCAGGCGCGAGCTCAAACCCCAGTGTGGCCCATGCCTCAGCCGGTATCGTGCCCAACTCTGCCAAGCCCATCGTGGGCCGGTTGGCGGCATCGAAGGCCTGGCGCAAGGCCCATTCCAGGCGGGCCAGATCGGCCATGTCGGTGTCATCAGGGTAGCGCTGGGCCAGCCAGTCTGGCCAGGCCAGGCCGTAATCCCTGAGGTTGTGTTGTTCGCTGGGGTGGGCCTCGATGAAGGCTTGGGCCTCGCTGTTGAAGAACTCGTCGCCCAGGTAGCGGTGGGTCTGGCCGAAGTGGTCCTGCATCACTTCCAGCAGGCGCCAGCGGTAGGCGGCGTGGTAGATATTCAGGCGCGCCAGAGGGGGCAGGCGGCCTTGGTCCTGAACCGCGCTGGCCACCTCGGTGTCGCCTTGCAGGATGTGCTTTTGCAGGGCTTCCTGCAGCCAGGCCAACGAGGTTGAAGTGTCGGCGTTGTTGGCCGTGATTTGGGTGTTCATGCCGCCACCTGCAGGCGCGAATGGCCGCCCTCTTGTGCCACTTGCGACGCCATGGAACGGGCCACGTCAAGTTCAGCGATGAGCTCGGGCAAAGGCGGGATGTGGTCGTCGCGTTCAATCATGGTGGCCACGGGCCCCAAGTGCCGCAAGGTGTGTTCGTAGAGCTGCCAGACCGGGTCAGCCACGGGGTGGTCATGGGTGTCGATGAGGTGGGTGCCGTGGTCGTGGTGCCCGGCCAGGTGGAGTTGCTGGATGCGATGCGCGGGCAAGGCATCGATGAAGGCTTGCGCATCAAAGCCGTGGTTGACGCTGCTCACATACACGTTGTTCACGTCGAGCAGGAGCAGGCAGTCGGCCTCTTGCGCCATGGCGCTCAGGAACTGCGCTTCTTCCATGGTTGAGGCTTTGTATTGCAGGTAGCTGGAGACGTTCTCGACCACCAGGCGGCGGCCCAGCACGTCTTGCACTTGCTGGATGTGTTGCACGACGGTGCGCAAGGCTTCCGTGGTGTAAGGCAGGGGCAGCAGGTCATGCAGGTGCTGGCCGCCTGTGCCGGTGAAGCACAGGTGGTCAGACACCCACAGGGGCTGCACGCGTTGCATCAGGGCCTTGATGCCTTGCAAGTAAGCGGCGTCAGGCCCGGCCACCGAACCGATCGACATGGCCACGCCATGCATCACCATGGGGTACTGGCTGCGAAGCGTGTCCAGAAAGTGCAGGGGCTTGCCCCCGGGCACCAGGTAGTTGTCAGACACGATCTCCAGCCAGTCCACCCGCTGAGGTGCTTGGATGAAGTCAGCGTAGTGGGTGGTGCGCAAGCCCAGGCCGAAGCCTGGGTTGGGCATGCACAGACTTTCACGCTGCGTGGCGATGTCACGTCTCATGGCTCGGTGCTCGCGCTCAGTGGCCGATCACTTGGCAGCGATGTCGCCAATGGTGCCGCTTTTGGCCAGGCATTCCTTGGCCTTGACAGCCTTGAAGCCATGGCCCTTGCAAGCGTTCTGGCCCTTGCAGCTGTGCTCCGCGGTTTTGCAATCCGAGTTGCCCTTGCAGCTGTGCAGGCCGTAGCAGTGCACGGTCTCGCCTGCGTCGATGGCCAGGCCTGAGCTGCCCTTGGGGGCCTCGGCAGCGTTGGCGGCGGCGCTCAGGGCCAGCATGGCGGCGGTGGCGGCAAAGGAAGCGATCTTGGAAGCGTTCATGGTGGGATCTCCAGTGGTGGCTTGGTGTTCAAGCCGGTGGGTGAGGGGCGCTGGCGGTGTGCCAACCCTCGTCTGTCGATCCAGGGGGTGAACTTCTTACAAGCTGCGAAAAGAATTTTTCTCAAGGCATGGGCGAAGGTGACAGCAAGGCTTGCATGTGCGTGGCGATCGGGTCATTCGGGTCGCGCATGCGCAGCCCTGTGATGACGCCTTGCTGGTTGGCCAGCGCTTGGTTCTGGCTGAGCTTGAACTTGCCTTGAACGCGCTCGATGCGGATCTCGATGCCGATCAATGCACCCACCAGCCGCTCGGTGAAATCGCTTGGTGCATCGCTCACAGCCCAGGGGTGGGCCTGCGTGCCTTCATGGCGCTCGGTGAGCTCGGTGAGTTGCGCCAGGATCCACTCGGGGTGGTCATGCAGCACCAAAGGGCCCCAGGCATGCACGGCCAGGTAATTCCACGTCGGCACCACCTTGCCATGCTCGGCCTTGGTGGCGTACCAATTGGGGCTGATGTAGCGCTGGGGGCCTTGAAACATCACCAGGGCCTCGGCGCCGGCGGTGGCCTTGGCCAGGGGGTCTCTTCGGGCGATGTGGCCCACCAGGCAACCCCACTCGCTGCCGTCGTCGCGCCACAGCAGGGGCAGGTGGTTGGCTTCGAGGTGGCCTTCGATCACGGTGGTGACGGCGGCCAGCGGGTGCTCATGCATGAGCCTCAGCAGGGGCTCTTTGTCGCTTTGTCTGAAATGTTCGGCGCAGTGCATGCGGTGCTCCCTCCGTGTGTACTTCTGGGAGCATAAGCCAGAGCCTTGGCTCTGCGTGTGGAGGCCTCAGTGCCGCTCGTCTTTGCCCTTGAAGGCCTTGGGGCGGATCACATTGCCGTCGCGCTCCACGCCGCGCCGTGCACGCTCAATGGCGTCATGCGCGGTTTTTTCGGCATGCGCCTTGATGCGCTGCTTTTGCTGATGACGGCTGCGCCACTGGCGCACGTCCTTGAGGCGGGCCTGTGTGCCCATCCACCAGCGGCGCAGGGCGGCGTCAAAACGCTGCTGGCGGGCAGGCGGCAGCGTCAGCCTCACCAGAAAGGCCACACACACCAGAACGATCACACCGGCAAGGAAACGCTCAGCCATCATCGACACCGTTGTTGCACACGCGCTGACAAAGCACTGTCAGCGCGCCCATGATGGCACTGCCAGGCCAGTTTGGGGGGGCTCTAATGGTGACAGATGGGTCATTTCCCACCCCTTGAATGCATGGCGTTCAAGGCTCGCTGTCGCGGCTTGCTCAGCGAATGCCCTGCAGGGCATAGGCGATGTCAATGGAGAGGCTGCCCAGGAAGGCGTCCACCGCCGTGGTGTAGGCCCCTGACTGCCCCAGTCGTTCGTTGATCTCTCTGTGGCTCAGGGCTTGTGGCAGAACGCTCACGCGGCTGCCCAGGCCCAGGGCTTTGTCACGGTATTGCTCGGCCTGCAGGCATGAATCCTGGCGGCGCGTTGAGCACACCGCCAGCAAAGGTGCGCTGCCCTTGCTCAACTGGTGCCAGGGCGAGGTCGCTTGCCAAAAGCCCGGGTCAGCACCAAAGGCCCGGTCGTACAGGCGAAGGTGCTTGCCTTCCATCACGCTCACCACATTGAGCGCTGCGCTGTCCAACGACACGGCACCCAGCCAGGGTTTTGCGCCCAGCCCCAGCGCAATGACAGGTGAGGCGTTGATGAGCGCCACCAAGTGCGCGCCAGCTGAATGCCCCATGAGCACGAACTGGCTGGCGTCGCCTCCCCAACTGCTGGCCTGTGCCTGGGCGGTGGTCAAGGCTTGTGCAACATCGCGGGCTTGCTCCAGCGGGTCGGCGTCGGGCAGCAAGCGGTAGTCGGTCGAGATGAGCACAAAACCTTTTCCGACCCAATGCGCCACCTTGTTCTGCACCACGCCTTGCGCCGATTTGCTGCCATGGCGCCAGCCTCCGCCATGCACCATGAAGATCACAGGCGCGCGCTTGGCGCCTTTGGGCCGGTAGACATCAAAGCGCTGGGCGGGGTGGCTCCCGTAGCTCACACCCTCCGTGAGCGTCGCGCCCTGCGGCAGCTTGCTGGGGCTGGCTTGGGGCCCGTCGTCGTCCTGCTCGATGCCCGAGGCTTGGGTGGCAGTTTGGGGTGGAGCCGACGCCCGGGCCTCTTGCCGATGTTTCAAGGCCTCGCGGATCGGGCCCGCCTCGCTGCTGGCAGGCCAGGCCATGGCAGCGACCACGCCACAGGCCAGCATGCACAAAGCCAAGCACTGGTGCCTTGTTCGCGGCTGGGGCAGGGGTGTCGGCAGGGGCATGTTGTGCTTTGTCAGGAACGCAAGATGGTGCCAGCTTGCCTTGGACCTGGCTCGTGCCCCACCCATCAAGGTGTGCTCGTGCCCCTGCGTCCGAGTGTTCGGCGTCGGCCCGTGGCCACAAAAAGCAGTCTCAAGGCATCCATCCCTGGTCATTTTGGGCAGGTTCTGCAGGGTGTCGGCGTGTGAATTTCATGTTTTGACACACCCTGCGCGCTTTTTGGGGGGTGTGCCGGGCTTCTTTGGTCATTTTTCTCAACATTCACTTGCACAGCCCCCTGCAAGTGCTTCTTTTCAAACGATTTTTTCTACGATTCCATGTTTCAAAAGCGTTTGTAAGTCTTTGATTTCATTCAGGATTTATTTGATTCCTCCCCTTGTTTCGGGGGTGGGCATGGTTTAAAGTGTTGGAAAGTGCACTTTAGTGGGGTTTTGTGGTGAGTTTGGTCTTTCAAGGAGCATCAGCGCTGTCGCTGGACGCAAAGGGTCGGTTTGCCGTCCCTGCGCGCCATCGTGACGCCCTGGGCGCTCTTTGCGCAGGGCAGCTCACCATCACCCGCCACCCTGACGGTTGCCTGATGGTCTTTCCGCGCCCAGCGTGGGAAACCTTCCGCGACAAGGTCGCCGCACTGCCCATGTCAGCTGCAGGCTGGAAGCGCGTGTTCATGGGCAATGCCATGGACGTCGAGATCGATGCGGCCGCCCGCGTCTTGGTCTCGCCTGAGTTGCGCACGGCCGCCGGCCTGGGCAAGGAAGTGATGCTTCTGGGCATGGGCAGCCACTTCGAGTTGTGGGATGCCGAGCGCTACGCTGCCCACGAGGCAACGGTCATGGCGCAGCCGATGCCTGATGTGCTGTCGGATTTCTCTTTCTGACGCCATGCAAGACAGCACCCTCCCCCTGCAGCACACCACCGTCTTGCTGCACGAAGGCGCACAAGCCTTGTGGCCGCTCGATGAGGGCCCGCACCCTGAAGGTGTCTATGTTGATGCCACCTTTGGCCGTGGCGGCCATTCGCGCCTGATCCTGTCTCAACTGCCGCCCACGGCCCGCTTGCTGGCCCTGGATCGTGACCCTGCTGCCATTGCCCATGCCACCACGGGCGCTGACGCCATTGCCGACCCGCGCTTTCGCATCGAGCACGCGGCCTTTTCGTCCTGGGGGCAGGTGGTGTCTGACTTGGGACTGGGCCCTGTCGACGGCATCTTGATGGACATCGGCGTGTCCTCGCCGCAAATCGACACCCCTGAGCGGGGCTTCAGCTTTCGCTTCGATGCGCCTTTGGACATGCGCATGGACACGACGCAGGGTGAAAGCGCTGCCGACTACCTCTTGAGGGCCACCGTCGATGAACTCACCCACGTCATCCACACCTATGGGGAAGAACGGTTTGCTCGCCCGGTTGCAAAGGCGATTGTGGCTGGCCGCGAGGCAGGCAACCCCGTGCGCACCACCTTCGAGCTCTCCCGCCTCGTGGCTGGTGCGGTCAAGACCCGCGAGGCCGGCCAAAACCCAGCCACTCGCACCTTTCAAGCGCTTCGGATTCTCGTCAATGGCGAGCTGGACGAACTTCAGGCCGCACTGGAGGCAGCCCTGATGCACCTGGCGCCCGGTGGGCGTCTGGCGGTCATCAGCTTCCATTCGCTGGAAGACCGCATCGTCAAGACCTTCATTGCGAAACACAGCCGCGAAGAGGTCGATCGCCGAGCGCCCTTTGCCGAGCCCAAGCCTTTGCTGTTGCGCTCGATCGGCCGCATCAAGCCGTCTGATGCCGAGGTCAGCGCCAACCCGCGCGCCCGCTCGGCCGTGCTGCGTGTGGCTGAGCGCACCGAGGTGCCTTGGTCCGAAAAGCTGGCAGGTGTCGAGCCTGAATCTCGCAAGGGCGGTGGCGGCAAAGGCAAGCCTCGCAAAGGGGGGCGTGCGTGATCACCCGCCTGAACATCGTGCTGGCCATCGCCTTGCTGCTGAGTTGTTTCTGGTTGATCCGAACCAGTGACGAAGCGCGCACGCTGTTCGGGCAACTCGAGCGCGCTCGAGCTCAGGAGCATGAGTTGGCGGTTGACCTGGATCGCCTCAAGGTGGACCGCCGCACTGCTGCCACGCCGCTGGTGGTGGAAGAAATGGTGCGCACCCGCCTGAAGATGGCCGCGACCAACCCCACCGTCACGCACTATGTGAGCGATGCGCCTGGCGTGGCGCATGCGCATGCGAGCGGCTTGGCGCCGTCGGCTGCATCTGCATCGGCATCTGCATCGGCATCGGCCCAGCCTGTGGTCGCGGCCTCTGTGGCCAGTGCAGGGGGGCGCCCATGAAGGCCCGCTGGCAGGCCATGGTTCGCAAAGTGCGTGGCTCACGCAAGCAAGCGGCTGCACCCATGCCTGCGGTGCGCTATGCCACCAGCCCCCTGCTGGCTTCGCGCACGCCCACGTGGCGTGTGAAGTTCATGGTGGGCGCGATCGGTCTGGCCTTCTTGGTGCTGCTGGGCCGTGCGGCCTGGATCCAGATCGTCCACAACGACTTTTACCTGCAGCAAGGTGCCAACCGCTACGAGCGCAGCATCGAGTTGCCCGCCAACCGTGGTCGCATCCTGGACCGTCATGGCGAGTTGTTGGCCTCCAGTGTGCCGGCCCTGTCTTTGTGGGCCATCCCCAAGGATTTCGAGGCCTCACCTGAGCAGGCGCGCCAACTGGCCAAGCTGCTCAACATGAGCCCCCAAGAGTTGCGCAAGCGCCTGGGCGACAACCCCAACTTCGTGTGGCTGCGCCGCCAGTTGGATGACAACGCCGTCCACCAGATCATGGCCTTGGACCTCAAGGGCATCCACCAGATCAAAGAATCTCGCCGCCAATATCCGGAAGGCGAAGCAGCGGCCCACATTGTCGGCTTCACCAACATCGAGGACAAAGGCGCCGAAGGCATCGAGCTGGCCTACAACAAGGACTTGACCGGCCGCAACGGCCAGCGCCATGTTATCAAGGATCGCCTCGGTCATGTGGTGGAGGACATCGGCGACTTGGTGCCCGCCAGCGATGGCCGCGAGATCCACCTGTCCATCGACGCCAAGATCCAGGCGGGCGCCTACCAGCGCATCCGTGATGCCGTGGCCATGCACAAGGCCAAGGCTGGCAGCGTGGTGGTGCTCGATGCGCAATCGGGCGAGGTCCTGGCCCTGGCCAATGTGCCCAGCTACACGCCGGGTGATCGCCGCAACCTGACGGGCGCGCAGCTTCGCAACCGCGCCCTGACCGACACCTTTGAGCCTGGCTCGACCATGAAGCCGCTGATCGTGGGTTGGGCGCTGGAGTCGGGCCGCGTCAAGCCCGATTCGATCATCCAAACCTACCCTGGCAAGTTGCAGATTGATGGCTCCACCATCAGTGATTCGCACCCCCATGGCGACTTGACGGTCGAACAAGTCATTCAGAAATCGAGCAACGTTGGCACCGTCAAGTTGGCCTTGCAGATGCAGCCGCGCGAAATGTGGGAGCTGTTCACGGCCGTGGGCTTGGGCCAGAAGCCGCAGCTGGGTTTCCCGGGTGTGGTCACGGGTCGGCTGCGCCCTCACAAGAGCTGGCGCCGCATTGAGCAGGCCACCATGAGCTACGGCTATGGCCTCTCGGCCAGCTTGTTCCAGCTGGCACATGCTTACACGGTGTTTGCCAGTGATGGCGAGCTCATTCCCATCACCATGTTGCGCCGCGATGTGCCGCAAGAAGCACCCGAGGGTGCGCCGCGCCGCTTGCCCTTGGCCTTCAAGGGCGCGGTGGGTGATGCACGTGCCCAGCCCGTGAGCACTGCTTCGCGTGAAGATGGCGAGATGGCACCGATCCACGGCACCCGTGTGTTCTCGCCAGAAACGGCGCGCGCTGTGCGCAAGATGTTGGCCATGGTCTGCAGCCCTGATGGCACCGCGCCTCAAGCGCAAACCGTCGGTTACAGCGTGGGTGGCAAGACCGGCACGGCCCACAAGCAAGAAGGCAAAGGCTACGCAGGCAACAAGTACCGCTCGTGGTTCGTGGGCATCGCGCCCATCAGCAAGCCACGCATCGTGGTGGCCGTGATGGTCGATGAGCCAGGCAACGGCGTCTATTTCGGCGGTGCGGTGGCGGGCCCTGTGTTCAGCCAGGTGGTGCAACACACGCTGAACCGCCTGGGCGTGCTCCCGGACCTCGATGTGCAGCCGCACTTCGTGGCCCAGCAAGGTGTGGAGGAGAGCTTCTGATGGCCGCCTCCACCTTGACCCACTTGACCCAACTGCCCGACGTGCTGGCTTGGCTGGCGGCCAAAGGCGTGAAAGCCTTGACGGTGGACAGCCGTGCGGTGTCTGCGCAAGCTTCGCAAGGCTTGGGCTTCATCGCCTGGCCAGGTGCTGCACGTGATGGTCGGGCTTTTGTGGCTCAGGCCTTGAGCGATGGCGCCTTGGCTTGCCTGGTCGAAGCCGACGGCGTGGCCAGCTTTGCCTTCACAGATGAGCGCATCGCCGCAGTAGCCAACCTCAAGGCCACGCTGGCTCAGATCGCCCATGCCTTCTATGGCCAAGCCAGTGAGCAGCTTGAGGTGGTGGCTGTCACCGGCACCAATGGCAAAACCTCAACCTCCTGGTGGACAGCCCAGGCCCTGAGCCAGTTGGGCCGCCCTTGCGGTGTCATTGGCACCTTGGGTGTGGGTCAACCGGGCGGCGCGGATTTCGTGCCCACCGGCTTGACCACGCCAGACCCTGTCACCCTGCATGGCACTTTCCGCCAGTTCGTGAACCAGGGCTTGAAGGCTGCAGCCATCGAGGCTTCCAGCATTGGCATCGAAGAAAAACGCCTGGACGCTGCCCGCATCACCGTGGCGCAGTTCACCAACTTCACGCAAGACCACCTCGATTACCACGGCAGCATGGCCGCCTACTGGCAAGCCAAGCAGGCCTTGTTCGAGTGGCCCGGCCTGAAGTCGGCGGTGGTCAATGTGGACGATGTGCAAGGTGAGGTCCTGCTGCCCCTGTGCACCCGCCGTGGCCTGGATGTCTGGACCTATGGCCTGGTGGTCAAGGCCCGCTTGCAAGCACGCGAGGTGAGTTTCCACGCCGAGGGCATGCGCCTGCACGTGGTCGAATTCGACCAAGGCCTGCAGCATGAGGTGGGCGCTGTTGACATCGACACCCACCTGATCGGTGAGTTCAATGCCTCCAACCTGCTGGCCGTGATCGGCGCCTTGCGCGCCTTGGGCTTCGGCTTGGTCGACGCAGCCCGCGCCTGCGCCACCTTGAGCAGCGTGCCTGGCCGCATGCAGCAAGTGCGCTTGCCACACAGCGAGGCCGATCAAGCCCAGCCGCTGGTGGTGGTCGATTACGCCCACACGCCCGATGCCCTGCACAAGGCCTTGCTGGCTTTGCGCTCGGTCACACAAGCGCGTGGTGGCCGCCTTTGGTGCGTGTTTGGTTGCGGTGGCAACCGCGATGCGCTCAAGCGACCCTTGATGGGCGCCATGGCTGATCAGCATGCCGACGAGGTGGTGCTGACCAGCGACAACCCCCGCAATGAATCGGCTTGTTTCATCCTCTCTCAGATCCTGGCTGGGGTGACAGGCCGTGACCGCGTCGCCGTGATCGAGAACCGCCATGACGCCATCGTGGACGCCATCGGTCGCGCGGCTGCGCAGGACGTGGTGCTCATCGCAGGCAAGGGCCACGAGGCCACGCAAGAGGTGGCGGGCGTGAAGACGCCGTTTTCAGATGTCGAGGAATCCATGGCCGCACTGCGCGCCCGCATGAACACGCCTTCGGGCAAGGGGAGGTCTGCATGAGCACGTCTGCCATGAACACCACACCCATGATGACCTTGGGTCTGGCCCATCAGCTCCTGCCGGGCTCCACCCTGGTGGGTGACCCTGCGACGCCTTTGATGCGCGTACACACCGACACCCGCACCCTGCAGGCCGGCGATTTCTTCATTGCCTTGCGCGGTGAGCGCTTCGATGCGCACGAGTTCCTGCCCCAAGCCAAGGCCGCGGGTGCGGTGGCCGTGATGGGCCAGCAAGGCGTGGCCGAGAGCGGCTTGCCAGGTCTGATCGTGAGCGACACGCGCGCTGCGCTCGGCCGCCTGGCCTCGGGGTGGCGCTCGCGCTTTCACATCCCGCTGGTGGCCATCACGGGCAGCAATGGCAAGACCACCGTCACGCAGATGGGGGCATCCATCCTGCGCGCCTGGATGGCCGAGAGCCGCACGGCCGATGCCGCCCTGTCCACCCTGGGCAACTTCAACAACGACATCGGCGTGCCGCTCACCCTGCTGCGCTTGCGCGAGGGCGTGCACCACTGCGCCGTGGTCGAGCTGGGCATGAACCACCCTGGCGAGATCGAACAACTCGCCGCGCTGACTGCACCCTCGGTGGCCCTGGTCAACAACGCCCAGCGCGAGCACCAGGAGTTCATGCACACGGTCGAGGCCGTGGCGCGTGAAAACGGCCAGGTGCTCAGCGCTTTGTTGCGTGGTGGCGTGGCTGTGTTCCCGGCAGATGACGCTGAGCACACACCCATCTGGCGTGAACTCTCGGCCGGTCGTCACGTCATGGATTTTGCCTTGGGCGAGCCCGGCGCTGCGGCAGTGACAGGCATGGCCACTTGGGTCGATGCCTCGCAAGGTGCCGAACGCCCCCACTGGCTGATCGCCTTGCACACACCCGCAGGTCCCGCACAGGTGGCGCTGCACATGGCCGGTCAACACAATGTGCGCAATGCTTTGGCTTCGGCCGCTTCGGCACTGGGTGCAGGCGCCACGCTGAGCGCGGTGGTGCAGGGCCTGCAAAGCTTCGTGCCCGTCAAGGGCCGTTCGGCCTTGATGACGCTCAAGGGTGCCGGCAAGACGGTCACCTTGATCGACGACAGCTACAACGCCAACCCCGATTCCGTGCGCGCCGCCATCGACATGCTCGCAGGCTTGCCTGGCCCACACTGGCTGGTGCTGGGCGACATGGGCGAGGTGGGCACGCAAGGCCCGGCCTTCCACGAGGAAGTCGGCCAGCACGCCTTGCACAGCGGCATCGAGCATGTCTGGACAGCTGGCGACTTGTGCCGCCACACCGCGGCCGCCTTTGGCGACAAGGCCCATTCATTCAACAGTGCTGCAGACATCGTCGCGGCATTGCAAGCACCTGGCGCCATGCCCGACGTCGCCAGCGTGCTGATCAAAGGATCCCGTTTCATGAAGATGGAAACTGTGGTGGCCGCTGTCACCGCCACCGTCACGGCAGGAGGCGCTCATGCTGCTTAGTCTTGCCTCCTGGCTGCAAGGCCTGCACCCTGAGTGGGGTTTCTTGCGCGTATTCCAGTACCTCACCTTCCGCTCGGTGATGGCCGCCATGACGGCGCTGCTGATCGGCCTGGTGCTGGGCCCCTTCGTGATCCGCAAGCTGACCGAACTCAAGATCGGCCAACCCATCCGCTCCTACGGCATGGAGAGCCACCTGACCAAGCGCGGCACGCCCACCATGGGCGGCGCCTTGATCTTGCTGGCCATCGCCGCTTCGACCTTGCTCTGGTTCGACTGGAGCAACCGCTTCGTGTGGATCACCATGATCGTGACCACAGGCTTTGGTGCCATCGGTTGGTCGGACGATTGGCGCAAGGTGGTGCACAAGGACCCCGAGGGCATGCCCTCGCGTGAGAAGTACATGTGGCAATCGCTGATCGGCGTGATCGCGGCCATCTACCTGGCCTTCAGCGTGTCCGAGACCAACAACCTGCGCGTGATCGAGCTCTTCTTCCGCTGGGTCACCTCAGGCTTTTCGAATGACTTGCCCCCGAAGGCCGACTTGATCGTGCCATTCTTCAAGACCATCAGCTACCCGCTGGGCGTGTGGGGCTTCATGGCCCTGACCTATGTGGTCATCGTGGGCACCAGCAATGCGGTCAACCTGACCGATGGCCTCGATGGCCTGGCCATCATGCCGGTGGTGATGGTGGGCTCGGCTTTGGGCATCTTCTGCTACGTGACGGGCAACTCGGTCTACGCCAAATACCTGCTCTTGCCGCACATCCCCGGCGCGGGTGAGTTGATGGTGTTTTGCGCGGCCATGGCTGGCGCGGGGCTGGCCTTCTTGTGGTTCAACGCGTACCCGGCCCAAGTGTTCATGGGCGATGTGGGCGCGCTGGCCTTGGGTGGCGCACTGGGCACCATCGCCGTGATCGTGCGACAGGAAGTGGTGCTGGCGGTGATGGGCGGTGTCTTTGTGCTGGAAGCGCTGTCGGTCATGGTTCAGGTCAGCTACTTCAAGTACACCAAAAAGAAATACGGCGAAGGCCGCCGCATCTTGTTGATGGCGCCTTTGCACCACCACTTTGAAAAGTCTGGCTGGCGTGAGACGCAGGTCGTGGTCCGTTTCTGGATCATCACCATGCTGCTCGTGTTGGTGGGCTTGTCCACCCTCAAGCTGCGTTGATCGAGCAAGCCTGACATGCTGCACCTCCAAAACCTCACCGTGCTGATCCTGGGTCTGGGTGACTCCGGCCTGGCCATGGCGCGCTGGTGTGCCCAGTGTGGGGCGCAGGTGCGTGTGGCCGACACGCGTGAGGCACCGCCACAAGCTGCCACCCTGGCTCAGGATGTGCCCGCCGCCAGCCTGCACCATGGCCTGAGTCTGAGCTTGCTCGATGGTGTGAACGTGTTGTTCAAGAGCCCAGGCCTGGCCCCCAATGCGTCTGATGTCTCAGCCTTGCTGGCCGCTGCCGATGAGCGTGGCATCCCGGTGCGTGGCGAACTCTCGCTTTTTGCGTCCGCTCTGGCTGATCTCAAGCAGACGCGTCGCTATGCACCCAAGGTGCTGGCCATCACGGGCACCAACGGCAAGACCACCACCACCTCGTTGACGGCCCAGCTGGTCGAACGCGCTGGCAAGCGTGTGGGCCTGGCTGGCAACATCGGCCCGACCCTGCTGGACACCCTGCGAATCGCACTTGCCCAGGAGCCTGTAGAGGCACAAGCCAGCCTCGACTTGCAAGCTGCTGAAGCGATGGTGTCAGAGGCTGCCGATGTGGTGCCTGAAGTGTGCGATGCAAGCTCGGTCGTGCCTGAAGGGCCAGCTGACGCGGAGCTTGCCGTTCAAGATCAGACGGAG
>JBEANX010000079.1:0-3796 GCA_041165245.1 Pseudomonadota bacterium | reverse complement strand
CCTGCGGCTCCCGCAGCTCCCACGGCGCCCGCAGCGGGCACGGTCTTGTTGGCCTCGCCCATCTGCTTTTCGAGCTGGCGGATGATGGCCTCGCTCAGGCCACCGGGCATGCCCGTCATCTTGGTGGCGTATTGCTGGTCGAGCATGTTGGCACCCATCTCGGTGGCGCCGTTGTCCAGCATGCCAGTGTCCATGGTGGTGGAGCGCATGGACTTCATCAACTCTTGCATGAAGAGCGATTCGAGCTGCCGGGCGGCCTCTTTGATGCTGCCCTTGCCATCTTTGGTGGCCTGTGTTTTGAGCTTGTCGAGGCTGCGAACATCCATCGACAGCGACATTTGTGAGGCGGGTGGGTTCAGGCTCATGTCAAATGACCTCCAGCTCGGCTTGCAGGGCGCCGGCAGATTTCATGGCCTGCAGGATCGCCAGCAGATCCTGAGGGTTGGCACCCAGCGTGTTGAGCGCCTTGACCACATCGGTGAGCTTGGTGCCCGCAGGCAGCTGGATCAGCGCGCCGGGCTCTTGGTTGATCTTGATGTCGGCTTTTTCAGCCTGCACCGTCTGCCCATTGGACAAAGGCGAGGGCTGGCTGATCACGGGTGTCGAATTGATGGTGACCGACAGGTTGCCGTGCGCCACTGCGCAGGGGCCGATGGTCACGGCCTCGTTCACCACGACCGAGCCTGTGCGTGCATTGAACACAATGCGGGCGGCCGGCTTGGCCTTGTCGACATTGAGGTTCTCGATGTCGCCCATGAAGGCCACGCGTTCACCCGGCTGGGTGGGCAGCTTGAGCTGCACGGTGCGGCCGTCCAGGGCTTCGGCCGTGCCATTGCCCTTGGCCTTGTTGATGGCATCGGCCACGGCGCGGGCGGTGTTGAAGTCGTCGGCTTGAAGGTCCAACTGCGTGGTGGCTGATTGCATCCAAGGTGAGGCAACGGCACGTTCCACCGAGGCGCCACTGGGGATGCGCCCAGCGCTCAGGTGGTTCACCGTGACTTTGGAGCCCCCTGCTGCAGCACCCGCACCACTGATGACCAGGTTGCCCTGCGCCAGCGCGTAGATCTGGCCATCGGCGCCCTTGAGCGGCGTCGCGATCAGCATGCCGCCGCGCAAGGATTTGGAGTTGCCCAGCGAGGAGACGTTCACATCCAGCATCTGGCCGGGCTGCGCAAAGGGGGGCAGGGTGGCCGTGACCAGCACCGCCGCCACGTTCTTGACCTGCATGGCCACACCCGCGGGCACCGTGATGCCCATCTGCTGCAGCATGGAGGTCAGGCTTTGCGCCGTGAAGGGCGTCTGTGTGGTCTGGTCGCCCGTGCCGTCCAGGCCGACGACCAGGCCATAGCCCATCAACTGGTTGGAGCGCACACCTTGCACGGTGGCGATCTCCTTGATGCGGGCGGCCTGGGCTGGCACTGGCCACCAAAGGGCGGCGAAGGCGGCTGCGAACGCCAGGGCGATCAGCAGCTTGAGGGGGCGTTCGTTGCTCATGGGGGGCCGAAAGTTGGGGGACTCGGCCTCATTGTTCGCTTCTTTAGAGGGGCGAAACACTCAAGAAGAAGCGCCCTAACCAGCCTATTTGGACAGATGCATCCTGAGCGCCTCGGCCCTTTTGCTCCAGGCGGACATTTGCCACAGAAGTGGAGGCCACGGTGTTGCCGGGCTGGATGCTCAGAGGGTCGACCTGGCCTGAAAAGCGCAGCACTTCCACGTTGTGGTTCACGCCCAGTTGCTTCTCGCCTGAAATGATGAGGTGCCCGTTGGAGAGCACTTCCACCACGGTGGCCGTGATCGAACCCGTGAAGGTGTTGTTGCTTTGGGTGGAGCCCTTGCCATCGAACTTGTTGCTGCCAGAGCCTTTGGCCGACAAGTTGGCCAGCGTGTCGGCACTGACAAAGGGTGCGGCCGCCACGCTGGCGTCCAGGCTGCCCTTTTTCTCGATCGTGTTGGTCGATTCCTGCTTGGCGGTGAGCTTCTCGGTGATGCTGACGGTCACAATGTCGCCCACCATGCGCGCTCGGGGTGTCTCGTAGAGCGGCCGGTACGTGGCCGCCTGAAAGAGCGAGCCATTGTTGGCCATGGGGGGCACGACCACAGGGGCAGGGCGCACCTGGGTCGGCAAGACGACATCGACATTGGGTGTGGTGGCCAGGCAGCCTGTCAGCAAACAGGTGCAGGCGGCATGAACCAGCAAGGCAGAGCGTTTCATGGCGTGCCCCTTCCTCACATCTGTGCGAGCTTTTGCAGCATCTGATCCGAGGTCTGGATGGCCTTGGAGTTCAGCTCATAGGCGCGCTGGGTCTGGATCATGGTGACCAGCTCTTGCACCACGTTGACGTTCGACGTCTCCACGAAACCTTGCGAGATGTTGCCCAGGTTGGTGGTGCCAGCCACCGCGGTTTGCGGCGTGCCTGAGGCCACGGTCTCTGAAAAGAGGTTCTGGCCCTTGGGGTCCAGGCCGGCCGGGTTGATGAAGTTGGTCAACTGGATCTGACCGAGCACTTGGGGGGCTGTCTGGCCGGGCACGAGGGCGGTGACCTGCCCATCGGCCGCAATGGTCATGTTCAGCGCATTCGATGGGATCGTGATGGGCGCCGTGCCCACAGGGTAGCCATTGTTGGTCACGATGGTGCCTTGGGCGTCCAGCTTGAAGGAGCCATCGCGGGTGTAGCTCACTGTGCCATCGGGCATCTGAATGGGGAAGAAGCCCTGGCCGTTGATGGCCAAGTCCAGCGAGTTGCCACTTTGCTGGAGCGAGCCTTGCGTGAACTCGCGCGAGGTGGCCACGGGCCGCACGCCCAGGCCCACTTGAAGCCCGGTGGGCAAGGTGGTCTGCTCGGAGCTGTTGGATCCGCTTTGACGCAGGTTCTGATAGATCAAATCTTCGAAGACCGCATGGGCCCGCTTGAAGCCGTTGGTCGAGCTGTTCGCCAGGTTGTGCGAGATGTGGTCCAGCTGGGTTTGCTGGGCCTCCATGCCTGATTTTGAAATCCACAGGGAACGCATCATGGCAAGTCTCCTTCAAGGTTGAGCCCGGGGCTCAGTTGTTTGACAGCAGCTTGGTGGCTGTCTGTTCGTCTTCTTCGGCCGTCTTCATGAGGCGCATCTGGGTCTCGTATTGGCGCGCCGCAGAGATCATCGACACCATGGTTTCGATGGGGTTGACGTTCGAGCCTTCCAAGGCGCCGTCTTGCAGGCGCGCGTTGGGGTCGGCAGGCAGGTCGCCATCGGGGTTGCGAAACAGGCCATCGCCGCCGCGCTCCAGCTTGGTCTCTGGCGTGACCATCTTGAGCTTGCCAATGGGCTGGGCACGGCCCGTGGCGCCCTTGGCCGTCACCGTGCCATCAGGGGCGATGCTGGGGATGGTGTTGGGCGGCACCGTGATCGGCCCGCCATCGCCAATGACGCTGTAGCCGTTTTGCGTCTTGAGCGTGCCTTCAGGGTCGACCGTGAGGGCGCCAAAGCGGGTGTAGGCCTCGGTGCCGTCCAGCCCTTGGACTGACATCCAAGACTTGCCCTGCATGGCCACGTCCAGGTTGCGCCCCGTGAAGCTCAAGGGCCCTGAGGTGTCGTCATAACCCACGGTCGTCTCTAAGGCATAGACGCGGGTGGTGGAGCCATCGCCCCGAACGGGCACCGCACGCACGGCTTGCAACTCGGCCCGAAAGCCGGTGGTCGACACGTTGGCCAGGTTGTTGGACAAGACCTCCTGGCGTTGCATGTCCATCTTGGCGCCGGCCATGCCGACGTAGATCATGCGGTCCATGCTGTGCTCCTTACTGCTGGGGTCAGC
>JBEANX010000078.1:0-22031 GCA_041165245.1 Pseudomonadota bacterium | reverse complement strand
GCACTCGCAGGCGCCAGAAAAGCCAGGGCACACATCAGGCCGCTGATGAACGGCACAGGCCATGGCGCCCGCCACGAGACCCGTTGAATCGGGCTTCGAACTTTCACGCCCGCCGCCCCTGCACGATCAAGCCATGCACCTGCTTGCCTGCCTCTTTGCGCAACACCACAGGTGTCAACGCCACATCCGTGAAGCCTGCTTGAACCATGGCCCGCTGCACATGGGCCGGCTGGTGCGCATAACGCCCATGGGGGAAGAGGTGGTGCTCAGCTGCGTGCCCTTCAGGCAGTGATTCCACCGAGAACACCAGCCAGCCGCCTAGCACCAGAGCTTGAAGCGCCGCCTGGCTGACTTCGCTCAAATCACCGAAATAGCACAGCGTGTCGGCCGACACCACCAGCTCATAGGCTGCTGGCTGGCTTTGCAAGAAGGCGGTGAGTTCGGCCTTGATGAGCTGGTCATACAGGCCGCGGGGCTCGGCGCGCTTGAGCATCTCGGCCGAGAGGTCCACCCCGATCAGCTCGCGGGCATGCATGGCCAGCAGTGGGCCGCACAGGCCCGTGCCGCAACCGGCGTCCAGCACCCGCAGGGCTTTGGCGTTCAGGCTCAGGCCGGGCAGGGCGCCAACCGCGTCGGCGATCAATTGGGGCGCCTGGTACTGCAGTGACATCAGCTTGGCGTCAAAGCTGGCGGCGAACTGATCAAACGTGTGGGCCACGTAGTCATCGGCCGCGCGGGTGGGCACGCCGGTTTGTTCGCAGGCGGCCAGGTAATGGCGCGGGGCGGGGTTGTCGGGCTCTTGCTCGGCCCATTGGCGGTAGACCTCAGCAGCCTTGTCGAGTTGGCCCAAGGCCCCATAGGCCAGGCCCAGCAGGCGCAAGCTGTTGGCGTTGTGCGGCGCCAAGGTCAAGGCCTTGAAATAGTGCTGCAGGGCCTCTTCGGTGCGGTCACGGGCGACCAGCAAGTGGCCCAGGTTGTTGTGCGCTTCGAAGTAATCGGGATTCAGGCTCAGGGCGCGGCGGTAGAGTGCTTCGGCCTCATCGAGCTGGCCTTGAGCGCGGTGCAAGATGGCCAGGTTGTTGGTGAGCTCTTCGTTCTCAGGCATGAGGTCTGAGGCCGAGGCGTAAGACGCCGCGGCGCCTGCGTAGTCACCCGTTTCCAGCAGCACATTGCCCAGGTTCATGTGAGGGCCTGCCTGCCCAGGCGCCAGCACGATGCTGCGGCGGATCAGCTCAATCGCCCGGGCGCTTTGGCCCAGCTGGTGCTGCAAGATGCCGTAGAACTGCAAGCATGCTGCGTGGTTGGGCACGGCTTTGAGCACGGCTTCATAGACCTGCTGCGCAGCCTCCAGCTGGCCCAGGCGGTGCAGGCGCGTGGCGAAGGTCACGGCATCAGCGGGCGACATCGGCTGGTTGGGGTCGAAGTCGGGGTCGGTGGGGAGGGGAATGGCCATGGTTCAGTCCATCTGGGCCGCCAACACGGAGGCCTTTTCTCTGTAGAAAGTGGCCGAGGGCTGGTTGCCTACTGCCGTGAATTGCGATTCGGCGGCGAGCGCCCCTTTCTCCGCGGCTTTGAACGCATCGATGTAGGTTTGGCGATCGTCCGACTTCACGAACTGACCACGCTCCACGCGCCCAGCCTTGAAGTTGCTTCCCATTTCTTCGACCCCAAGCGAGGGCTCTCCGTTGCGAAACTCACCGTAAAAAGTGGAGGTGATCTTTCCGCCCGAATACAAGCGCAAAGCGCCATGCCCTTGTGCCAAAGCTTTTTGACATGGACCTGCCCACTTGGTGCTTTTGGCTTTCCATGTGGCCAAGGCTTTGGCTTTGCACATGGGCGCTGCGGCTTCGGCGTAAGTCATGCTCGCCAGGCACTGCAAGCCAATGGCCAAGGCCACCCAAATGGCTTTGCTGTGTGTGTTGTTCTTCATTTTTCGAACCCTGGCGACCACGACTCCATCAGGGATTGGCTCAAGCAAACGCGTAAGCAAACTCACCGTTGTTGACATCCACGGTCACGCCGCCAATCTCCTTGCCTTCCATCATCCGGTTCAGGAACTCGCGCGAGATGTCAGGCAGCATGGTGTTGGTCAAGATCGCATCGATCATGCGGCCACCCGATTCACCCTCGGTGCAACGCGAAACCACCAACTGCACCACCGCATCGGTGAAGTTGAAGGGGATCTTGTAGCGAGCCTCGACGCGCTTTTTGATGCGGCCCAGTTGCAGCTTGATGATCTTGCCCAGCATCTCGTCTGACAACGGGTAGTAGGGAATGGCCACCAGGCGGCCCAGCAGTGCAGGCGGGAAGATCTTGAGCAGCGGCTCGCGGATGGCCTTGGCCATGCCCTCTGGCTCGGGCATCAGCTCAGGGTCCTTGCACAGGCTGGCGATCAGGTCGGTGCCAGCGTTGGTGGTCAGGATGATCAGGGTGTTCTTGAAGTCGATCTGGCGGCCTTCGCCGTCTTCCATCCAGCCTTTGTCAAACACCTGGAAGAAGAGCTCGTGCACATCAGGGTGGGCCTTTTCGACCTCATCGAGCAGCACGACGCTGTAGGGCTTGCGGCGCACGGCTTCGGTCAGCACGCCGCCTTCGCCATAGCCCACATAGCCGGGGGGCGAGCCCTTGAGCGACGACACCGTGTGCGCCTCCTGGTACTCGCTCATGTTGATGGTGATGAGGTTTTGCTCACCGCCATAAAGAGCTTCGCCCAGGGCCAATGCGGTTTCGGTTTTGCCCACACCTGAGGTGCCGGCCAGCATGAACACGCCAATGGGCTTGCTGGGGTTGTCCAGGCCTGCGCGTGAGGTCTGGATGCGCTTGGCGATCATCTCCATGGCGTGGTCCTGGCCGATCACGCGGTCGCTCAGGATCTTGGCCAGGTTCAGCACGGTCTCGATCTCGTTGCGGGCCATGCGACCCACGGGGATGCCCGTCCAGTCAGCCACGACGCTGGCAACGGCTTGGTAATCCACCGTGGGCAGGATCAAGGGGCTCTCGCCTTGCAGGGTGGTGAGCTGGGCTTGCACGTCCTTGAGCTCTGCCAGCAGCTGGGCGCGTTGCTCATCGCTCAGGGGCTCTGGCGCAGCTGCTGTGGCAGCGGCGTTGGCGCTTTGCTCCAGCGCGCTGCCGGTGCCTTCCACGGCGCGCACGCCGCTGCGCAGTTGGGCGCGCAGTGCCAACAGGCGGTCGACCAAGGTTTTCTCTTCGTTCCAGCGCTGCGTGAGGGTGGCCAGGCGGGTCTCTTCGGTGTCGAGCAGGCCGGCGGCAAGGGCCTTGCGCTCGGCCGTGTCGATGCCAATGGCGGCTTCGCGGGTGATGATCTCCAATTCGGTCTTGAGTGCTTCGATGCGCTTGCTGCAGTCGTCCACCTCGGCGGGGGTGGCATGCAGGCTCACGGCCACGCGGGCGCAAGCGGTGTCGAGCAGGCTGACCGATTTGTCAGGCAGCTGGCGCGCGGGAATGTAGCGGTGCGAGAGCCGCACAGACGCTTCCAGCGCTTCATCGAGGATCTGCACCTTATGGTGCTTTTCCATGGTCGAGGCCACGCCGCGCATCATCAAGATGGCCTTGGTCTCATCGGGCTCATCGATCTGCACGTTCTGGAAACGGCGGGTCAAGGCCGGGTCTTTCTCGATGTGCTTTTTGTACTCGGCCCAGGTGGTGGCGCCGATGGTGCGCAGCTGGCCGCGTGCCAAGGCGGGCTTGAGCAGGTTGGCTGCATCACCTGTACCAGCAGCGCCACCGGCGCCGACCAGGGTGTGGGTCTCGTCGATGAACAAGATGATGGGCTTGGGGCTGGCTTGCACTTCGTCGATGACAGCGCGCAGGCGCTGCTCGAACTCGCCCTTCATGCTGGCACCGGCTTGCAGCAAGCCGACATCAAGCGCGCGCAGTTCGACATCTTTCAAGCTGGGGGGCACGTCGCCACGGGCGATGCGCTGGGCAAAGCCCTCGACCACGGCCGTCTTGCCCACACCGGCCTCACCTACGAGGATGGGGTTGTTCTGGCGGCGGCGCATGAGGATGTCGACCACCTGGCGGATCTCGTCGTCGCGGCCGACGATGGGGTCCATTTTGCCGCTGCGGGCTTGCTCGGTCAGGTCGGTGGTGAACTTCTTGAGCGCCTCTTGCTTGCCCATTTGCGCAGGGGCCAAGGCGCCGCTGGCTTCGCCGGGCGCTGCGCCCACGCTGGAGCCATCGTTGGCGCTCAGGCCGCTCTCGGGCGAGCCTTCGATGAGGCGGGCGAGGTCTTCGCTGAGGTCATCGGGCTTGATCTTCTCGAACTGGCGCGAGATGGCAAACAAGGCATTGCGCAAGAAGCTGGTCTTGAGCATGCCCAGCAGCACGTAGCCGCTGCGCACGCTGGCGTCGCCAAACATCAGCGAGCCATAGACCCAGCCGCGCTCCACGGCCTGGCTGATGTGATCAGACAGGTCGGAGATGGCGGTGGCGCCACGGGGCAGGCGGTCAAGGGCTGCAGTCAGATCTTTGGCCAGGATGCCGTTGTCCAGGCCGTAGTGCTTGATGATGCGGTGCCAGTCGGTGTCGGGCGTCTGCAGGATCTGGGCGACCCAGTGCTCCAGCTCGACATAAGGGTTGCCTCGCAGTTTGCAGAACACAGTGGCGCCTTCGATGGTCTTGTAGGCCACCGGGTTGAGCTTGCCAAAGAGAGTGACACGACTGATCTCGCCCATGATCTTTCCTTATGTGTGAATGGTTGTTGGGTGTCGGGCCGCACGCGGCTTGCCCGAGGTTTCCGGGTTGAAAGTGAAACTGTCGGCGTCCATGGCCTTGCGCCAGGGGCCTGACCAGGTGGTCCAGCCGAGGCGGCCAAACTGGCCCAGGCGGGTGCCGGGTACTTGGTCGCGCTGCAAATGCAAGCGCACGTCCCAATCGAGCTCGTAGCCGATGTACTGGCGCACCAGAGATCGCACCGCGTGCATGGCGGGCCTGTCGGGCAGCAGCGATTCGAACTGCGCCAAGCTCAAGGGGCCGATGTGCAGCCTGAACTTGTGCTGGCGGTCAAACACCTGCTTGCCTGCCACGGCGCCACGGCCCAGCTGGCACGAGGCGTGTTGGCCGGCTTGCAAACGCGTGCGCTCTGACACGGGCAGCTGCATCCAGTGGCCCACGAATGATTCGAGCTTGACGGGCAGCTTGAGGTAGCCGCTGATGATGTTTTCCAGGCCCTCGCCATTGCGGGTCTGGCGCGCAAAGTGGCCGGCGAAGTAGAGCTTGCTGTGGTCGGGCGCATCGTCGCGGTTCTGAAGCTCGGAGACGCCCAGGCCCATGAGCGAGCCGACAAACTGCGCAAAGCGGTCGTCGCGCCCACGGTCCAGGCTGACGGTGGGTTGGGCCTGTGCCCAAGCGCGGTAAAACAGCAGACCCAGCCGGTGGTGAAAGACATCGGCAAAGCGCGCCGTGGTCTCGTCCGCATGGTGGAGGATGCGCTCGCGGGCGTGATCGGTCAGGTGCAGGGGCAGGGCGCCATTGGGGCCAAACAGGCCGAAGAAGGCCAGCTCCATGCGCGGGGGCAGGCCGTGTGCGTTGTGCTTGATGCCGCTGATGGCCGCCGGGGCGAAGGACATGTCCGGGTGCTGGCCCAGACGGATTGGCTCATCGGCCGGGCGTTTGGCATGGCCCAGCCTGGGCAGGTGTGCATGCTGTGCTTCGATGGCTCGCAAGGCCGCAAAGAAGTCATGCCGCCAAGGTTCAGCGGCGATGCCTTCGATGGCGTTCAAAGGACGGGGCGTGCTCCGCATCGCGGCCCCCAATGCTTGATGGCGCCCCGGCTTGCCGATGTGAGGCGCAATTCGGTGAAGGTGTTGATGCTGGCGTAGCGCGCCAGGAAGCGCTCGAGCACGCTGGCCAACAGGAAGGCGCTGGCGCCCTGGAAGGCATATTCATCGACCTCCAGGTCGATCAGCTGGCCACGTCCGAAGGTGATGGGCCCGCCCATGGGCAGGCGCCGCACGGTGGGTGAGACCTTCACATGGCGCACGCCTTCGATCTGCTTGTCGGCGCCTTGTTCGCGCCTGCCGCCGTGCAGCGAGAGCAATTCGCGCAAAGCGGCCGCGCCTTGCAGTGGGTCGGCATCGGTGAGCGAGAGGTAGTTCAGCGAAAGCTGGTTCACCAGGCGCCAGGCCTCAGTGCCCTCGCGGTTGCTGCTCACGGGCTTGGACGGCCCCTTGGCGACCTTGATGGCCTGGATGGGCCCAGTGACATTCAGCGCGAAATCGCTGCTGCCCACGCCGACGGGCATGTGCAGTGGCATGTCGCGGTTGGTGCACAGGGCTGACACACCCAGCTGGCGCAGCTCCTGGCTGAAAGGCGCCTCACGCTGATCGACCAAGGAGATGAAGGCCTCCGAGCCAATGTAGGACGAGCGTGGCCCCACGCGCTTCTGGTGCGACGACAGCAGCCGCGGTTCGCGCTGCACGGCGTAATAGGCCGTGTGGTCGGCATGCTCGGTGTGGTGAGCGGCGTAGAAAGGTTTGAAAACCTGTTCGTCACCACCGCCTGAGCCATAGCCTGTGACTTCGGTGAGCGCATGCACTTCGAAATCCATGGGCCGGGTGCGGTCGGGCAGCACGTGGAAATCATGCTGCATGCCGTTCACATGGATGCGGTCGCAGCGCTTGTCGAACAGGTTGATGGCGGGTGTGCAGTTGAGCAGGAAATTGCTGGCGTCGACTGCGCCCTCCAGCGCACTGTCGCCTTCACCCAGCAGCACGATGAGCTGAATGCTCTGCACGCCCCCTTTGTCTTCGCCTTTGGCTGCGGTGAGCTTTTGCGAGACCTGCCGCATGGCGGCGCCAAAGCCTTTGATGTCAGCAAACAAAAAGCGCTGCGGGAAGGCGAAATACTCTTGCAGCAATCGGTAGCCCTCAAAGCCACGAAGGGTGACAGGCAGCAAGGCTTCGTCGTCCTCAAAGCCCACCGCTTCGATGCATGTGGCGGGCATCATGAATTGCTCGCGCGGCGGGCGGCCAGGGTCACACACCAGCACGCCGATGGCGCTGGCCATCACACGCTCGTAGAGCTTGTAGGCGACTTCATCGGCGCCACTGAAGTGCAGGCGCAGGTCATCGAGGTTGATCTGCGACAGCGTGAGATCAGGCGGGCAACTCAGGGTCAGCTTGACGCCGCCTTTGACTTTGGTGCCTGCAGGCAGCTTGAGGTTGGAGACCGACAAGTCAGCGGCGTAGGAAAAGTATTCAGCCGCGTCGACCTTCAAGGGCCACATGCGCACCTCTTGCGAAGTGACGAACTCGCAAGCCGTTTGATCGCCCTTGCCCATCTGCCCCGTCAGGCGCGTGCCGCGCGGCACGGGAAAGCCCGTCAGCAAGGTGGCGTCTCCCATGATGGGCTCGAACTGCGCCACCAGCATGGAAGGCGTGGGCGCCAGAAAGTGCGGGTAGACGATCTCTGCCAAGCGGTTGGAAAAGCGCGGGAACTCAGCATCGAGCTTGAGCTGCACGCGGCTGGTCAGGAAGGCAAAGCCCTCGATCAAGCGCTCGACATACGGGTCACTGACGCTGATGCCTTCCATGCCCAGGCGCCCCGCGATCTTGGGGAACTGGCGGGCAAACTCGGCCCCCATCTCCCGCACGTGCTGGAGTTCCTGGTTGTAAAGCTTGAGCAGCCTGGGGTCCATGGTGGCGGTTTGGGTGTGTGGGACTTAGGGCGTGATGGTGAGTCAGCGGTCAGCGGGTCAGGTCTTGCAGCTGCACATGGCCGGTTTCGAGGTCGACCTCGGTGCGCAGCAGCAACTCGAAGGGCACCGGCTGCGCCCACATGTTGCCGCTGATCTGCAAGCTCAAGGTGTTGTGCTGGTCGAGCAACGAATCAACGGTGACGGTCTGCACGCGCAGGG
This sequence comes from Pseudomonadota bacterium, assembly GCA_041165245.1. Classification (GTDB taxonomy): domain Bacteria; phylum Pseudomonadota; class Gammaproteobacteria; order Burkholderiales; family Burkholderiaceae_C; genus Aquabacterium. Next base: position 14,152 of record JBEANX010000078.1, on the reverse strand, counting down.
TCTCGGCCATGAGTCGCGGTTCGAAATCAAGGATGGCGCGGCGGATCTGCTGCTCCAGCGCACCGAAATCCACCGAAGTGATCGTGGTGCCTGAGAGGGATGGCAAACCGTAGTTGATGACCGAGCCGCGGACGTGTTCCAAGCCTTCGTGCGATGAGGGCTTGAGGGGCTGCGTGGCATTGAACAGCCAGGCCAGGTCACGCAACACAGCAGCGCGCATCTGTTGGCGCGACATCACCCGGGCGTCACGAGACTCGGCCGCTTTGGTGGGCTCGTCGTCGCACAAACGGTCCAGCAGGGCCGGTTGCAGCTTTTCCTGGGTGGTCAGCTCGGCCATGGCGATCAGGGCGTGGCGTCAGCCGTGGCGGGGTCTGCGGCCTCGCTGGATTCAGGCGCCACGATGTCAATTCGGCGGACGTCCATCAAGGCCAGGTCGCCCAGGTCGGTGGTCAGCAGGCGCTGGCCCAGGCCGGTGTAAAAGCCCGGCAGGCTCTCTTGCCATTCGGTCTTGCGGGCCAGGGCCAAAGCGCCGTCGCCGCTCTCGAACGAGCCCACGTATCGCGTGGGGATCAGGCCCACCGATTCGCCACCATTGACGAACAAGAAGTTGGCGGGCATCCAGACCTGGTCGCGCAGGTCAGCCGGGGCTTCGATCTGCACCGTGGTGAGGCGGTCCAGCGGGATCCAGTAGTACTTGCCATTGACCACGGCTTCGAGCACAGGCCCCAGGCGCATGTCGGCATCGGCCAGCCAGGTGAAGGCCTGGCCATCGACGGTGCCTGTGCAAGCGGGTGCTTGTTCAAACGCCTGGTCGCGCAGTTGGCGCGCTTCGGCGTGTTCGCCCTTGCCATCACGCAGCAGGGCTTCGATGAGCAGGGCTGTCCAGGTGTCGGGCTGGCCAAACAGCATGGGCACTTTCTTGCCTGCAAACACTTCGGCACGAAGCATCTCGCACTTGATGGCTTCGCGGTAGGTTTGCACCATGGGCAGTGCTGAGGCGTCCATCTCACCAATGGCGGTGAGCTGGTTCAGCGCCCGCTCCCATTGGCCCAGCACGCACAGCAGCTGGAACAGGAAGATGCGCTTTTTCGCATCGGCCGGGTTGCTGCGGATGTCGGCTTGCAGCGCCTTGAGCGCGCCTTCGGCATCGCTTTGCTTGAGCAACTCGAGCGCTTGTGGGGTGGACATGGTGCGAGGGCTTCCTGAGGTGTTGGGCTTGTGGTGCGAGGGGCGGTGAGCCGGAGGCTTCAGTCGCGTTCGATGCTGTCGGTGAAGGTGGAGCGCGCTTGCGAGGCGCCCTTTTCACTCTGCGCCGCGTATTCGATTTCGATCTTTTGGTAGGAGATCACGATGCGCTCCAGCACCTTCTGGGCGTCGTCAGGGTCGGTCTCGAGCTTGATGGACGAGATGCGCCCTTTTTCAAGCGTGACCTTGAGGTAGTCGACAGGCGTGGCGCCCGAGGCCTTGCGCACCGTGAGCACGGCCTTTTTGATGGTGTCGTTGATGCTCAGGCAGGACATCAGCGCGGTCGAGGCGCTGTCGACTTGCTTGAGGATGGTCATGGCGTCCAGGGTGCGGCGCCCGGTGGCGGCCCCCATGGCGCCCATGGCCGAGCTTTGCTGCATGCCCCAGGACCAACCCACGACATCGATTTCGCCAGGGTGTTTGGCATCGTTGGATTCGCCGGCAATGGCACCGCCACGCTGTGAATCGATTTTGATGAAGATGTCGCCTTTGGCCATGACGGCTCCGGTTCAGCAAAAAGAAATTGGCGCGGGCACCAAGCGAACAAGGCCCAACCGCTGTGCAGTCGAGCCTTGCACGGGCCTGGTGCCCGTGGTCACAAACCTGAGGATCAGGCAGGGTGGTTTTCGGCGATGTTCCAAGCGAACTCAGGCTTGCCCTTGACGCCACCTTGTGGGTTTTGTTCCTGGTACTCGATCTTGAATTCGGCGAAGTTCAGCGTGACGTTTTCGGTCAGGCGGTCTTCACCACCGCTGCCACCGGTGGACAGCGAGGTCACGATGACTTCCTTCATCGTGATCTTGATGTACTCAAGGGGCTTGTCGCCGGCCTTGCGCACGATCAGAACGGCGTCGTCGAAGTGGGTGCCCTTGCAGCAAGCTTGCATCAGGTTCGTGGTCGACTTGTCCACGTACTTGGTGAAAGAGATGTCTTGCACATTGACCTTGCCCGAACCGCCGCCACCGCCTTGGTGGGTGGTGCCGGATTGGCTCATGCCCCAGCTCCATGCCAGCACGTCGATCTTGCCTTTGTGGGTCTTGTCGACGGACTCGCCTTCAATGGTCCCGACCTTGATGAACATGTCAATCGCCATGTTGTTGCTCCTAGAGTTGATATGGATGCGAATTGAATGGAGTCACCGCGCATCCGGAAAGCGGTGCCCCCCCCAATGCAACTGCCATCGGGGCTTGGAAACGATCAGGCAGCCTTGGCCGACGGCAGCTTGGACACCAGGCGCAGCGACACCGTGAGGCCTTCGAGCTGATAGTGCGGACGCAGGAAGAACTTGGACGTGTAGTAGCCAGGGTTGCCTTCGACTTCTTCCACCGTCACTTCGGCGGCAGCCAGGGGCTTGCGGGCCTTGGTGAGCTCGGACGAGTGCGCAGGGTCGGCATCGACGTAGTTCATGATCCAGTCGTTCAACCAGCGCTGCATGTCGTCGCGCTCTTTGAACGAGCCGATCTTGTCGCGCACGATGCACTTGAGGTAGTGCGCAAAGCGGCAGGTGGCGAACAGGTAAGGCAGGCGAGCGGCCAAGTTGGCGTTGGCCGTGGCGTCTGGGTCGTCGTATTCGGCCGGCTTTTGCAGCGATTGCGCGCCGATGAAGGCGGCGAAATCAGAGCCCTTGCGGTGCACCAGGGGCATGAAACCGTTGCGAGCCAGCTCGGCCTCGCGGCGGTCGGAGATCGAGATCTCGGTGGGGCACTTCATGTCCACGCCACCATCGTCGGTGGGGAAGGTGTGCGTGGGCAAATTAGCCACAGCACCGCCTGATTCGATGCCACGGATGCGCGAGCACCAGCCGAATTCCTTGAAGGAGCGGTTGATGTTGGTGGCCATGGCGTAAGCGGCATTGGCCCACGCATACTTGCCGTGGTCGGCCGAACCGGTGTCTTCTTCGAAGTCGAATTCCTCGACTGGGTTGGTGCGAGCGCCATACGGCAGGCGCGACAAGAAGCGCGGCATGCACAGGCCCAGGTAGCGGGCGTCGTCTGACTCACGCAGCGAGCGCCAAGCGGCGTACTCAGGCGTGGTGAAGATCTTGGTGAGGTCACGCGGGTTGGACAGCTCTTGCCAGCTGTCCATCTGCATCACGGTGGGCGAGGCGCCGGTGATGAAAGGCATGTGGGCCGAGGCGCAAACCTTGGCCATCTCGGCCAGCAGTTCGACATCAGGGGGGCTTTGGTCGAAGTGGTAATCACCGACCATGCAGCCGAAGGGCTCGCCACCGAACTGGCCGTACTCTTCTTCGTAAACCTTCTTGAACAGCGGGCTTTGATCCCAGGCCGTGCCCTTGAAGCGCTTGAGCGTCTTGCCAAGTTCAGCCTTGGAGATGTTCATCACGCGGATCTTGAGCTGCTCGTCGGTCTCGGTGTTGTTGACCATGTAGTGCAAGCCGCGCCATGCACCTTCGAGCTTTTGGAACTCTTCGTTGTGCAAGATGACGTTGACTTGCTCGGTCAGCTTCTTGTCGATGGCCGCGATCATGGCTTCGATGCTCTTGATGACGTCGTTGCCGATCAGCTTGGTGTTCGAGAGCGCTTGCTGGGCCAGGGTCTGGATGGCGGTCTCGACGGCGCTCTTGGCCTCGTCGGTTTTGGGCTTGAACTCTTTTTGCAGCAGCGATGCGAAATCGTTGCCTTCAAAGGTCACGCCCTGCAGGGCTGCACTGGCTTGGGTTTCTGCCATGGTGGTGTTCTCCGTATGCGTGTGGCGTGTGCGGGTCAGGCGGCTGGCGTGTCTTCAGCAGGCTTGGCCTGGCTGGACAAGGTGGCCAGCAGGGCTGGGTCGGCCATGACCTTGGCGAGCAGGTCTTCAGCACCTGTCTTGCCGTCCATGTAGGTGACCAGGTTGGCCAGTTGCTGGCGGGCTTCGAGCAGCTTGTTGAGGGAGTCCACCTTCTTGGCGACGGCGCCGGGGGTGAAGTCCTCCATGTTGTCGAAGGTGATGTCCACGCTCAGGTTGCCTTCGCCCGTGAGGGTGTTGGGCACCTGGAAGGCCACGCGAGGCTTCATGGCCTTCATGCGCGAGTCGAAGTTGTCGACGTCGACGTCCAGGAACTTGCGGTCGGCCACGGGGGCGAGCGGGTCAGCGGGCTTGCCTGACAGATCGGCCAACACGCCCATCACGAAGGGCAGTTGCACCTTCTTTTCGGCGCCATAGAGCTCCACGTCGTATTCGATCTGAACACGGGGGGCACGGTTGCGGGCGATGAATTTTTGGCTACTCATGAGGGCCTCCGAAAATGAGTGTCAGGTTGAATGTCAAAGTGCAATGATTTCACGAAACGGTGTCAGCTTTCACCGTTGTCGATGCTGTCAGGGTCAACACCCATGATGCGTGCCACTTCGTTCATGGCATCGGGTGCCAGCTCACGCATGAGCTGCAGGAAATTCTTGTTGATCAGCTTGCGCGCGCGGCGCAACAGCAACTGTGCGGGGTTCGTGGGCTCGGTGCGCTCCAAGTAATCACAGACCAGTTCAATGGCCCGGAGCGCATCTTCCCGTGTGTGCAGGGCATTGGGCAAGCCCGCCTTTTTGGGGGCGACACCGCTGGGTGTTTCTGCTGCACCACCACCGTCGGTGTCCGCCTCGCTGTCAGAGGCCTCTGCGCTGCCCCCGGTTGCAGCCGTTTCTGGCATGCACTGCAACACACCTTGCAACAATTCATGCAAGGGGCGGATGTCTGTGGCGCGCTCGATGCCGACCTGATCTCGCAGCAGCGCATGGAGCCGCTTGAGCAATGCTTGAGATTGCTCAAGTTGCTCACGCAAGTGGGCGTCCACCCCAAGGGCGGCTTCCAGCATTTGGCTGACTTGCCCGCGGCTCATGCCGTTTTCGCCATCGCGGGGGCTGAGTTTGCCCAGGGCGATCTCGACATCACGGAAGCTCAACTCGCCCACCGAGCGGTTGGCAAAAATGCGTGCATTGCGCAACTCGCCCACCAAGCCTTCGAACTCGCTGAGCACACCCAAGGCACTCAGGCGGGCATAGGGGTCGTTGTCATCGTCTGCATCGGGCTTGGGGTGCAGGGCCTCCCAGTGGTCTTCCAACAAGGCAATGACAAGTGCCAGGCCTTGTGGAAGCCCCGGCAGGCCTTGCAGGTTGACTTGGGCGCGCAGCCACAGCAAGGCCACGCGCAGGTCGCGGGTGCGATCAAACAGCTCCGTACAGAAGGAAGCAACCGCCCGCCAGTCGGCCGGCTCAGCAGGCGCGAACTGGGTTTCGGCCTTGCCTGTTGCAGCTTGTTGCAAAGCGAGGAACTGGTTGTCGTATTCCAGGTCATCGCCGCAGGGCGAATCACCCAAAGGCTGCAGCCAGGCCTGTTGGTCGGCAGGTACCAGGGTGGCGGCTTGGCCGGGTTCGATCAGGATGCTCATGATGGCTTTTGCTGCGGGTACTGCTTCTGCCTTGGCCAACCCATCAACGGGTGGCGCAAGGACTTGGCATTGTTTGGGGGGCGCGCTGCTGCGTCAACTTCGAAGTTAGGGGGGTGTCAGCAACCCAATCCGTTGGCGCTTGGCGTGCAAGTCTCAGGCAGTTTGAGGGTCGAGCTGCCTTCGGTGGCAGGGCGGCCTGACCCCACTTCGGCGATCACGCCAGAGCGCAAGCGAGCCGAGACGTTTTCAGTTCGCACGGCTTCTTCGAAACGGGCGCGGCGGGCCTCTTCGATCACGGCCGTCACCGCCGACAAAGCGCCGACCGATTGTGGCGTCTGGGGCACGTCACCGTTGAAGAACACGGGCACTTCGGTGAACTTGCCGCTGCCGTCGTAGAAGGGCTTGACGGTGTCGTCTTCACCACCCAAGGAGATGAAGCCTGGGCCCAATGTGGCGCCGTTCTTGGGCTGCACCGTCACGAAGCCACCCACGGCGTTGCCCACCTTGACCATCACGCGTGAAGGCGCATCCACACCCCCGAAGGCGCGGAAGGTGTTCAGGCCGATCTGGCTGATGTTGATGGACAAGGCAGGCATGGCCGTGAGGGCGCCCTGGTTGTTGTCATAGGGCAGGCGTGCACGAATCAGGCCGTTGTTCTGGCTGGTGTTCAGGCCGTCCAGGCTGAGCTCGACCACATCGGCCTCCAAGCCTGCCTTCAGCAAGGTTTGGTCAGCGTCGCCAGTGGGGCGGCCAGCCACAAAGAGCTGTTTGGACTGGATGCGCAGCATGCTGGCTTGTGTTTTGTTGTCCTTGACGGGGGTTGAGGTCCTCAGGCTGTTGGGCGCTTCGCCGATGCGGCCTGCCACGGCGCTGATGGTGCCTTGCAGGTCGTTGCCTGACTGCATCAAGCTGATCGATGCGCCCTGCGTGGCGCGCACAGCAAGGTGGGAGCCCGCTGCGGTGCGGATGCTGCCACCGGTCTGCATGATGCCCATGGAGGCTTCGCCCAGCGCGGCGCTCACACCCACCGTGAGGATCTTGCCGGCATACAGCGGGTTGCTGAAGGTGTCCAGCGTGTCTGGCTTGGCGTTGGATTGGAGCAGCAGGGTGCCGACGTCGAGCCTGACGTCGCCGTTCAAAGCCAGCAAGCCATTGGCCACGATGTTGCTGGTGCTGTTGCTGTCGGTTTTGTTGGCGCTGTTGCCAGTGAGGTGGATGTCGCCCAAGGTGGTCAGGTTCAAGCCGTTGTTCAACTGCAGGTTGGCGGCTTCGATGTTGATCGCACCGTCGATGGCGTTGTTGTTGGCCGTGGCTTGGACCTGTGTGCCCGCCACCCAACGTGTGCCCACCGAGCTGCTGACGGTTTCGTTGAGGACGATGCTCTCTGTGGCCTTGATGATGCCCGTGCTGCCTGGGCCAAACTCGACTCGCTCGCCAAAGCCGGTGGCTGCATTGGCCGTGTCGGCCTGGTCATCGGTGATGAAGTTGCGCACCGCGCGGTTGGCGCCCACCGCACCCTGCACGCTGGTGATGCGGCCGGTGTTGAGCAAAAGGTCGAAGTTGCCGGTGCTGGCGCTGTCCACCGAACCGTTGATGTTGATGTCACCGGTGCGACTTTGAATGGTGGTGTGGGTGCTGAGCACCGTGGTGCCCACGTTGATGTCGCCGCTGCCGTTGGCGTCGCCCACCGTCAAGGCGCTGAAGCCTGGCGCGGTACCGATCATCCCTTGGGTGATCTTGAGCAGGCCCGTGGCGCCATCACCGATGCCGATGGTGGTGCCCATGTTCAAAGGCTGGATCAACAGTGTGCCGCTGCCCGTGATCAGGTTGGTGGCATTGGCGGCCAATGCGGCGCCGATGTTCAGGCTGTCGGCGATCAGGCTCAAGCCATTGGCACCGGTGATGCGCTTGCCCACTGTGAGCGAGCTGGCCTTGATCAGCTTGGCGTTGCCGGTGAATTGAACATCGCCCGAGTAGCTCTGTGCGCCGGTGGTGATCACGCCGCTGGCGTTGCTGCCCAGCACCATGTTGCCGCCGCCTGTGGCCGTGACGCTGGAGAGCGCGCGCACGCTGCCCACCGAGGCATTGAAGTTGGTGTTGGCCGCGCTGATCAGGCCCAGGCTGAAGGCTTGGTTGGCCGCGCTGTCAATGGCGCTGCCGAATGTCAAGCCACCATGGGTGATCACCAAGTCGTTGGTGAGGGTGGCTTGATCGAGCAGAGACACCAAGCCCGTGGCGTTGACGCTGGCGGGCAGTTGGGTGCTGCCGGCTGCGTCGGTGCTCAGGCTTGCCAGGGCGCGGGTGCTGCCCACATTGCCTTGAAGCTGGGTCACGCCACCGGTGTTGATGCTCAGGCTGCCGGTGCCATTGCTTTGACCGTTGATGGCTTGAGCGAACTGGATGTTGGCATTGGCGGTGCTGGTGAGCACGGTGCTGCCGGACACTTCCACATTGTCGCTGAAGGTTTGCGTACCGGTGGTGGTGAGGGTGGCGCCAGAGAGCAAGGTGCGGCCCGAGCCTTGGGTGGCCAAGCTGCTCAAACCCGTGAGGCCACCTTGCAGTTGCTTGGCGCCATCGCTGTCAATGCGCAGCGATTTGCCATTGCCAGTGACGCCATTCACGGCGATCTGGCCGGTGGCGGACACCAAGGTGGTTTGCGTGGGCAGGCTCAAGCCTGTGGCGCTGATGCTGGAGGTGCTGGTGTCGCTGCCCACGGTGAGGCTGCCAAAGCCAGCGAACTGTGCCAAGGTGGCGTTGCTCAGCACCAGGTCACTGGCCGTACCAGCGCTGGTGCCCATGACGATGTTGCGGCCATCGCTGAAGGTGACGATGGACAAGGGCTTGCCGCCCGAGGCGCTCGCGGTGGTGCCCAGGGTCAGGGTGTCGATGATCAGGCTCAGGCCATGCGTACCCACGCTCAAGGTGGGGCCGGAGATGATCAGCTCAGGCGCTTTGAAGGTGACGTCGGCGCCCAGGCTCAAAGCATCGCGGAAGGTCTGGCTGCTCGTGGTGTCGACCAGGCTGGCGTTGATGACGGTCGAGCCCGCTGCATCGGTGCTCAACTGGCGCACGCCTTGAATGGCGCCACCCAGGGTGGTGGTGGCGCCGCTGTTGATGGCCAGGTCAAAGCCTGCGCCATTCACAGCGCCAAGGTTCACCACCGCCAAGCCTGCGTTCAAGGTGGTGTGGGTGCTGAGCGTGAGGGCGCTGGACGCTGTGATGGCGTTGTTGCCGCCACCGACGGTCAGCAGGGCAAAGGGTGCCAGGCGGTTCAAGGTGGCCTGGCTCAGGCTCAAGCTCGAGCCTGGTGTGGCGGTGACCAGCTCAATGGTGCCACCGCCGGTGAAGGTCGAGATGCTCACTTGCTTGCCCGAGGCACCGCTGATGTCGCCGTTGAAGGCCAGCGCATTGGTGTTCAGGCTCAGGTCGTGCTGGGCCACATCGAGCGTCTTGCTCAGCGTGATGGCCGTGCCTGTCAGGGTGCGGGTGCCCGTGCCACCCAGCGTGACGTCATCGCCATAGGTTTGCGAGCCGGTGGTGCTGATGTCGGCATTGATCTGCGTGGTGCCCAGGCTGTCGGTGCTGAGGTTGCGCACCGCCGTGATGGCGCCAGACAGCGTGGTGTTCGCACCTTCAATGCTCAAGTCAAAGCCCGCACCGTTGACAGCGGACAGGATCACATTCCCGTTGGTGCTCAGCACTGTTTTGGTGGGCAGGCGCAAGGCCAGGGCTGTGATGCTGCCTGTGTTGCTGCCGCCGATGGTCAGCTGAGAGAAGCCAGCGAACTGGTCGATCGCCGTTTGGCTCAGGGCCAGGGTGCCGGGCGCGCCCGCCAAGCCGATGCTGGTGCCTGGGGTGAAGGCGTCCACTTGGGCCGTCTGGTTGCTGCCGCTGACCGCGATGGCGCTGCTCAAGCTCAGGCTGTTGGCGCTCAGCTTGATGTTGCTGGTGTTGCCAGCCGACAAGGCGCTTTGGAAGACCAAGGTGGGCGCCTCGAAGAGGCGTGTGCCCGTGCCGCTGAGTGTCACCGCATCGCCCCAGGTCTGGGAGCCGGTGGTGGCGATGTTGGCGCTGACGGTGTTGCTGCCGCCAGCGTCGGTGCTCAGGTTGGTCACCCCGATGACATTGCCGCCCCAGGCGGTCGTGCCTGCACTGAGCACCGTCAGGTTGTGGATGGCGCCAGACACTGCAGCCAGCGTGATGTTGGCGTTGCTGTTGATCAAGGTGAGGCTGGTGGGCAGCGTCAATGCGCCAGCCGTGAAGATGCTGGCGCTGTTGCTGCGGCCCACGGTGAGGCTGTCAAAGCCGCCGAACTGGTCGAGCTCGCCTTGGCTGATGTTCAGGGTGCCTGCGCCACCGGCCAGGCCGATGCTCACCCCATCGTTCAGCGTGCTGAGGGTGGCAGTTTGGCCAGAGCCCACGGTGAGGGTGCCGTTGAAGGTGAATCCGTCGGTCTTGAGGTTCAGGCTGCGTGCGCCCACTGCCATGCCTGCACCAAAGTTCAGTGCGCTGGCCGTGAAGTTGCGCGTGCCGGTGGCGCCGATCAGGGTGACGGCGTCGCCATACGACTGTGCGCCGCTGGTGGTGACATGGCCCCCCAGCTCGGTGCTGCCCACGTTGTCGGTGATCAAGCCTGTCAGGGCCTGGGTGCTGCCCACAGCGCCAACAAAGCGCGTGATGCCGCTGCTGTTGACGGTGAGGGTCTGGCTGCCGCTGGCATCGCCATCGACCAAGCCGTTGAAGACGATGTTGTCATTGGCGCTCAAGGTGGCGTTGGCCTTGAGCGTGACGTTGTTCAGGTATTGCTGAGCGCCTGTGGTGAACACTTGCGCCCCGGCCAGGGTAAGTGGGCCGTTGACGGTGAGTGATTTCAGTCGGTTGGCAGTGGTGCCCAAGTCTTGCTTGAACTCGACTTGCGTGCCGCTCACGCTCAAGGCCTGAGCGCCCGATGCCGTGCCTTGCACCGTGTCTGCCAATGTCACCTTGCCGCGGGTGCTGGTCAAGCTGGTGTCGCTGCCCAGGGTGATGGGGGCGGTGTAGGTTTGCGCGTTTGCCGTGGTGACGCTGCCGCCATTGAGGCTCAAGCTGCCCGCGGTGATGGCCACACTGCCCAAGGCGGTGGTGGCGCCAACGGCGGCATCCAAGCGGGTGTTGCCCGTCGTGTTGATCGTGAGCGATTGGCCGCCTGCTGCTTGGCCATCGACCAAACCCTTGATGCGAAGGCTGGTGGCCGTGAGGGTGGTGCTTGAATCGAGCGTGACGCTGCGCTCGTAGGTTTGCGAACCCAATGCAGTGCTCACGCTGCTGGCCGCGATGCGGGCCGTGCCGTTGATGTTCAGGGCCTTGCTCAGACTCAGGCTGCCGTTTGCATCACCCACGGTGATGGTGCCGCTGCCAGTGGTGGAGCCCACCGTGATCTGCTCGAACGACGAGAAGGCCTGCAGCGTGCTGGCCGAGATCATCAAGGTGTCGGTGGCCGCGACATCGCCGATCTTGATGTTGCGTGTGGCGGTCAAGGGAGCCAAGGTCAAGTTGCCGCCACCTGTGACGCTGCTCAGCTGGAAGGTGGGCAGGTTGTCGCTCACCAGGGTGAGGTCGCGTTTGACGCCGCTGGAGCTGCCATTGAGCGAAGCGCCTGGGCCGCCCATGGTGATGGAGGACGCTGTGATGCTGCTGTCAGCCAGCAGGCTCACATTGCCCGCCAGCGAGACCGAGGTGTTGGCGGTGATGTCGCCACCGATCTCGACATTGCGCGTGCTGAGGCTGCTCAGGGCCCGCGTGCCGCCCACCACGCCGGTGAAGCGTGTGGTGCCGACATCGCTGGCATCGAGCACGGCGGGGCTCGCCACGGCGCTGTCCACCGTGCCATTGAAGGCCAGGGTGTTGCCATGGAAGACGTTGTCACTGCCGCTGGCCTTGCTCAGCTCGGTCTTGCCGGTGAAGCTGGCGTCCTTGGCAAACACCTCCACCCCGTTGAGTCGAATGGTGCCGCTGGTGCTGGCCACGCTCAGGCTGTCCAGTGATGCCCCGTTGCTACCCAGGGCGGCGTTGACATCGATGTCGCCCGAGCCAGTGGTGAAGCTCAGGGCTTTGAAATCACTCGGCGTTGCGCCGCCCACAGTGATCTTGCCCGTGCCAGTGGCATCGCCCAAGGCCAGCGCCTTGAAGCCGTTGATGGCGCCCAAGGGCAGCTGCAAGGCACCCGAGCCACCAGAAATACCAATGGTGGTGCCCGCAGTTTGGGCGGCGATGTTGATGGTCTGGTTGGCGGCGTTGTTGCCGGTGATGCCAGCGCCCGTGCCAAACGTGAAGGCATCAGCCTTGAGCGTGACGTTGTGGCTGTTGGCCTGCACATTCTTCTGGAAGGTCAGTGCCTTGGCGCTGAAGGTGTGGTTGCCTGTGCCCGGCCCGCTGAGGTTCACCGTGCCGTTGTAGGTCTGCGAGCCGTTGGCCGTGGTCACGCCGGTGCCCGTCAGCGAAATGCTTTCTGTGCCCGACGTGAAGCTCAGGTCGCCCCCGGTGTAGTTGGTGGTGCCTGCCGTGATGGCGCTGTTGCTGCTGGCCCGGCCAATGTTCAAGGCCTTGAAGCCATTCAAGGCATTCAAGGTGGCTTGGGTGATGCTGGTGCTGCCCGCTGCGCCTGCCAGGCCAATGCTGCGGCCATCGGTGTTGGTCGACAGGGTGACGCTGGTGCCCGCGTTGGCGGTGGAGGTGCCCGCCACGGTGAGCGTGTCTGCACGCAGGTTCAAGCTTTGGCTGGCAGCGGTGATGTTGCCTTGCAGGTTGATGCTGTCAGAGCGCAACGAGCGCGTGCCGCCGGTGCCCAGGCTGGCGATGGCGTCGTTGACGACGATGCTCGTGTTGGTGGTGACATCGGCGTTGAGCTCGGTGCTGCCGCCGCCGTTGATGAGCAGGTCGCTCACGCCACCGATGGCACCGCCCACTTTGGTCAGGCCAGAGCCTGTGAGCGTGAGCGCCTTGTTGTTGCCCGTGACCGCTGCCAGCGTGATCGTGCCGCTGCCCGAGCTCAAGGTGGTGTTGGTGCCCAGTGTGAGGTCATTGGCCGCGATGTTCACGTTGCCGCCGCCGATCACCAAGGTGCCAAAGCCATCGAACTTGCTCAGGGTGGGGGCGCTGAGCGCCAGATCACCCGCAGCGCCGGCCAAGCCGATGCTGCCCGTGCCATTCAAGGTGGTAAGTGTGGCTTGGCTGCCTGGGTTGCTCACCGCCCCAGAGATGCTCAGGCTCAGGGTGTTGAGCGCGAGGGCGCGGCTGTTGGCGTTGATGCCTGCAAAGCTCAAAGCGCTGCCGCTGAAGCTTCTTGTGCCGGTACCGCCCAAAGTGACATTGCCCGTGTAGCTCTGCGAGCCCGTGGTGCTGACATTGGCGTTGACATTGACACCACCCGTGCCATCGCTGTTCAAGCTGTTCAGGCCGTTGATGACCCCACCCAGGGTGACACCCGTGCTGCTGGTGAGCTTGAGGTCAACGCCTGCCCCCACCCCGGTGACGCTGGACAGCGTGATGTCGGCTGCGTTGGCGATGAGGGTGAGATCGACCCCCAGGGTCTGAAGGGAGGTGACATCGATGGCGCTGTCGCTGCCAGCGCGGCCAATGGTGACGGCTTTGAATCCGCCCAGCGCATTGCGTGTGGTGTCGCTGAGCTGCAGGCTGCCAGGTCCACCAGCGGCGCCCGTGCCCACGCCAATGCTCAGGCCATCGGTGCTGGTGGCCACGAAGACCTGAATGCCCGTGCCGGATGTGACTGTGCCCGCGATGGACAGGGCATCGGCGCGCAGCGACAGGTTCTGGTTGATGGCGGTGATGCCAGCCTTGATGTCGATGCTGCTGGCCGTGAGCTTGCGCGTGCCGCTGCCCGAGCCCAGGGTCAAGGCATCTTCATAGGTCTGGCTGCCCGTCGTGGTGATGTCAGCCGCGAGGGTGGTGGTGCCCCCGCCGTTGACGAGCAGGTTGGTCACGTCGGCGATGCTGCCGTTCAGCAGTGTTGCGCCTGCGCCTGTGAGGGTGAGGCTGTGGGTGTTGCCGGTGACGGCGGCCAGGGTGATGTTGTTGCCCAACAGCGTGGTGTTGGCGCCCAGGCTTAAGGCATTGCTGCCGCTGGTGATGTTGGTGCCAGTGCTGCCGCCTGTGCCGATGTTCAAGGCGGTGAAATCATCGAGCTTGGCCAGGGTGGCGCTGTCGATCGCCAAGGTGCCCGTTGCACCCGCCAGGCCGATCGTGCCGGTGCCTGCGAGCGTGGTGACGCCCAAGCTGGCGCCCGGGTTGGTGATGGCGCCGGTGATGTTGATGGCATTGGTTTGCAGCACCAGCGACCGATTGACCGCGTCGAGGTTGACGAAACTGATCTCCGTGCCCTTGAGCGTGAGCGGGGTGGAGCCACCGAGGGTGACCACATTGCTGTAGCTTTGCGTGCCCGTGGTTGTGATGCTGGCGTTGATGTTGGTGGCGTTGCTGGTGCTGGTGTTCAGCGAGGTCAGGCCAGAGACGGCGCCGTTGAAGGTGACGGAG
>JBEANX010000077.1:0-5265 GCA_041165245.1 Pseudomonadota bacterium | reverse complement strand
GATCGACCTGGTGGTGGGCTGGACGGCCATCCAGTCGATGGCCAACTGGTGCCGCAAGAACGACATGATCATGCACATGCACCGTGCGGGCCATGGCACCTACACCCGCCAGAAGTCGCACGGCGTCAGCTTCCGCGTGATCGCCAAGTGGCTGCGCCTGGCGGGTTGTGACCACCTTCACGCAGGCACCGCCGTGGGCAAGCTCGAGGGCGACCCCATGACCGTGCAGGGCTACTACAACGTCTGCCGCGACAGCTTCACCAAGCAGGACCTGCCGCGCGGTTTGTTCTTCGACCAGGACTGGGGCGATTTGCGCAAGGTCATGCCCGTGGCTTCGGGCGGCATTCATGCCGGCCAGATGCACCAGCTGCTCGACCTGTTTGGTGACGACGTGATCTTGCAATTTGGCGGCGGCACCATCGGCCACCCGCAAGGCATCCAGGCCGGTGCCGTGGCCAACCGCGTGGCACTGGAATGCATGGTCAAGGCCCGCAACGAAGGCCGCGACTTGCTGAACGAAGGCCAGGACATCCTGCGCAAGGCCGCCCAGTTCTGCCAGCCACTCAAGCAGGCCCTCGACACCTGGGGCGACATCAGCTTCAACTACACCTCGACCGACACGAGCGACTACGCCGTGACGCCGTCGGTTGGCCTTTGATTCCCAAGCAGGAGCACCCACATCATGATGAGCAACCCCACCGGTCGCATCACCCAAGGCCAGTTCAGCTTCCTGCCGGACTTGACCGATGCCGAGATCAGCAAGCAGATCCAGTACGGCTTGAACAAGGGCTACGCCTGGAGCGTCGAATACACGGACGACCCTCACCCACGCAACACCTACTGGGACATGTATGGCCACGCCATGTTTGACCTGGAAGATGCAGCAGGCGTGATGGTGGAACTGCAAGGCTGCCGTGCGGCCTTCCCTCAGCACTACATCCGCATGATGGCCTTTGACTCCACCCGTGGCGTCGAGAGCGTGGCCATGAGCTTCATCGTCAACCGCCCCACGCGTGAGCCCGGCTTTGCGCTGGAGCGCATGGAGATGGATGGCCGCAACGTTCGCTACACCACGCGCTCCTACTCGGCGGATCGCCCCGAGGGCGAGCGCTACACCACCGACTGAGAAGACAGAGGCGCAGGACCATGAACGCACCCCTTTACACCTTGCCAGGCCGCCACTCACTAGGTTCGACCGCATCGTCTGCGAGCGCGCCATCGCCGGCCGCACCAGGGGTGGTGGCGTCTGCGGTCACGGCCAGCGTGCCGACCACTGTGGCCGAGGTAATGGCGCAAAGCCAGGTGCAAGACGTCATCGACGAGCTGGAGCGCGACCTGGTGGGGCTGGCCCCCATCAAGGCGCGCATCCGCGACATCGCGGCCTTGCTGGTCATCGACAAGCTGCGCGCTGCGCATGGGCTGGCGGCACAGAGCCCGTCCTTGCACATGTGCTTCAGCGGCAACCCCGGCACCGGCAAGACCACGGTGGCCTTGCGCATGGCGCAGATCCTGCACCGCCTGGGCTATGCGCGAAAAGGCCACCTGGTGGCGGTGACGCGTGACGACCTGGTCGGCCAGTACATCGGCCACACCGCGCCCAAAACGCGCGAAGTGCTCAAGAAAGCCATGGGCGGCGTGCTCTTCATTGACGAGGCCTACTACCTCTACCGCCCCGAGAACGAGCGCGACTATGGGCAAGAAGCCATCGAGATCCTGCTGCAGGTCATGGAGAACCAGCGTGACGACCTGGTCGTGATCCTGGCTGGTTATGCCGATCGCATGGACACTTTCTTCAAGTCCAACCCAGGCATGTCCTCACGCATTGCCCACCACCTGGACTTTCCCGACTATGGCGTCGGTGAGCTGCTCAGCATTGCCGACGGCATGCTGACCCAGCAGCATTACCAGTTTGGCGAAGGCGCCCGTGAGGCCTTTGACCACTACTTGCATCGCCGCCTGGCCCAGCCTCACTTTGCCAACGCCCGCAGCGTGCGCAACGCGCTTGATCGCGCCCGCCTGCGTCAGGCCAGCCGCTTGTTTGCCGACCCGCACAAGGTGCTCAGCAAGCAGGACTTGAGCACCATCGAAGCGGCCGACATCCTGGCCAGCCGCCTGTTTGCCGACGCAGCCTAGGCCGCACCGATCTGCCCCCCATAAAAAACACAAGGAAGAAGACCCCATGCCAGGCCCCACTTCACTCATTCCCGTGCCCGGTCAGACCACGCTCGAAGAAGCGCTGGCCATGCACATGTCCGATTTTCAAAGCGATACAGCCGAGGCCTTGCGCGAGACCCTGCTGGTGCTGACCACCGCCTGTGCCGACATCGCCGAGACCGCCGCCATGGGCGCATTGGGCGGGGCCCATGGTGCGCTGGGCACGGCCAACTCCCATGGCGAGGTCCAGCAAAAGCTGGACATGCTGGCCGATGACCGCATCAGTCGCGCCCTGGCTGAATGCCGCCATGTGGCCGCCTGGGCCAGCGAAGAGCAAGAGCAGGCCCAGGTGCCACACCCTCGCGAGAACCAGCACGGCACGCAAGGCCGCTTGCTGGTGGTCTATGACCCCCTCGATGGTTCGTCCAACATCGAGGCCAACATCTCGATTGGCACCATCTTCTCGATCTTGCCGCACCCTTACCGTGGCACCACGCCGGGCGATGCGGGCTTCATGCAGCCCGGCCACCAGCAACTGGCTGCGGGCTATGTGCTCTACGGCCCGGCCACCCTCCTGGTGCTCACCGTGCGCCGTGGGGTGATGATGTTCACGCTGGACCGCCGTGCCACCGCCTTGGGCGCGCCCCGTTGGGTGCTCACGCAAGACCAGGTGCGCATCGCGCCACAGACCAAAGAATTCGCCATCAATGCCTCCAACCAGCGCTTCTGGGAAAAGCCCGTGCAACGCTACGTGGCCGAGTGCGTGGCGGGAGACACCGGCCCGCGCATGAAGGACTTCAACATGCGCTGGGTGGCCTCCATGGTGGCCGAGGTGCACCGCATCATGACCCGCGGGGGCGTCTTCCTGTACCCGCGTGACACCCGCGAGCCCCGCAAGCCCGGCCGCCTGCGCCTGATGTACGAGGCCGCGCCCATGGCCATGCTGGTCGAGCAAGCTGGTGGCCGCGCCAGCAACGGCACCACCGACCTGCTGCAACTGGTGCCCGACACCTTGCACCAGCGTGTGCCCGTGATCATGGGCTCGCGCGAAGAGATCGACCGCATCAACGCTTACCACGCCGAGCCCCACGAGAACGTGAGCTGGCAGCTCTTCAAGACCCGTTCCTTGTTCGTGCAACCCCAGGCCTGAGGCGCAACACCATGTCCAGAAGACACCCCATCATCGTGGTCACCGGCTCCAGCGGCGCAGGCACCAGCACGGTCAAGAGCACCTTTGACACCATCTTCAGGCGCGAGGGCGTGAAGGCCGCTGTCATTGAAGGCGATGCCTTTCACCGCTACTCCCGCGTGGAGATGAAAGAGCAGATGGCCCGTGCCGAACGCGAAAGCCGCAACTTCAGCCATTTCAGCCCCGATGCCAACGAGTGGGAAGAGCTGGGCAACCAGTTTCGAGCCTATGGCGAGACCGGCCGCTGCAAAACACGCTTTTACCTGCACAACGAGCAGGAGGCCGTGCCCTACAAGCAAGACCCAGGCACCTTCACGCCTTGGGTGGATGTGCCGGTGGACACCGACCTGCTGTTCTACGAAGGCCTGCACGGCTGCGCCAAGACCGACAAGGTGGACCTGACCCGCCATGTCGACCTCAAGATCGGCGTGGTGCCCATCATCAACCTCGAGTGGATCCAGAAGATCCACCGCGACACCAAGTCACGCGGCTACTCCAAAGAGGCGGTGTCCGACACCATCTTGCGCCGCATGCACGACTACGTGCACTACATCTGCCCGCAGTTTGGCGAGACGGACATCAACTTCCAGCGTGTGCCGGTGGTCGACACCTCCAACCCCTTCATCGCCCGAGACATCCCCTCGGCTGGTGAGAGCATGACGGTGATCCGCTTTCGCAACCCGCGCGGCATTGACTTCCCCTACCTGCTGTCCATGATCCATGACTCCTTCATGTCGCGCGCCAACACCATCGTGGTGCCCGGCGGCAAGATGGACCTGGCCATGCAGCTCATCCTCACCCCCATGATCCTGCGCCTGATGGAGATCCGTCGCGCGCAGATGCAGTGACCATTCGCCAAGGCTTTCATGAACCGCATCACCCTCATCACTTTTGACCTCGATGGCACCCTGGTCGACACAGCCGGCGAGATCGCCGAAGCCGCCAACCGCACCTTGGTGGACATCGGCTTGCCCAGCCGCCCCCTGGGCGACGTGACCCGCTTGATCGGCCATGGCACCCGTGAGCTCATGAAGGGGCTCTTGTCGCAAGCGCATCAGGCCGGGCAGGGCGTTGTGGTCGATCGGCTGGACATCGAGCAGGTCATGCAATGCTTCGAAGGCCACTACCACGCGACCACTGGCACCGACAGCCGCCTCTACCCTGGCTGCCTGGAAGGCTTGGTGCGCCTGCGCGATGCGGGCGTTCAGATGTCCTGCGTCACCAACAAGGAGCACCGCTTTGCCGAGCAGGTGCTGGCCGTGACCAACCTGGCGCCTTTCTTCAGGCTGCTGGTGGGCGGTGACAGCCTGGCGCAGAAAAAGCCCCACCCGCTGGTGATCGAGCATTGCCTGAAAGCGCACGGTGTGGTTCCATCTCAGGCAGCGCATGTGGGAGATTCCAGCATTGATGTCGAGACGGCCCAACGGGCTGGTGTGGCTGCCTGGGCCTTGCCCTATGGCTACAACGGCGGCAAGCCCATTGAAGCCAGCGCGCCCGACCTCGTCTTTGCCAGCATCGACCACATCGCCGACCTTGTCTTGAATCAGCAGCGTGCGGCGGCCTGAGGCTGCCTGCATTCACCCACCCGCCTGACCACCCGGAGAGATTGCCATGGCCGTGAGCACACCGAGTGCAGACATGGGCTGGCCTGCAGCCCCCTTCACGCTCAAGGGCGTCGACAGCCGCTTTCATTCGCTGGAACGTCTGGCAGGTCCCAAAGGCACGCTGGTCATGTTCATCTGCAACCACTGCCCGTATGTCAAGGCGATCATGCCGCGCATCCTCCGCGATGCGCGTGAGCTCAAGCTGCATGGCATCCACACCATCGCCATCAACAGCAATGATGACAGCACCTACCCTGAAGACAGCTTCGCGAACATGAAGCTGCTGGCCAAGTCACTGGACTTGCCCTTCCACTACCT
>JBEANX010000076.1:0-3138 GCA_041165245.1 Pseudomonadota bacterium | reverse complement strand
CACGATGGACAGGGCGCGGTCGAACTGGCCCAGCCAGTACTGGCGCGACTTCTCGCCGAAGCCTTCGGGGAACTTGCTCTTGTTGATGATGACCTGCACGGTGGGGATCAGCACCGGGAAGCGGCCAATGCCGCCAGCGGTGCCAATGCCCTTGTACAGCTCGAAGGGCTTGAAGGCCACGGCCGGCAGGGTCACCATGTCGACGAAGCCGTTGTTGAACTTGGGGCCGACGTTGGTCACGTCCACCGACACGGGCTGGGCGCCGATGCGTTGGATCATGGTGCCTTGGGCCTTGTCGTAGTCAAAGGCTGCGATCTTCTTGCCGGACAGGGCTTCGACCGAGTTCATCGCGCGGTCACGCACGATGGGGTAGGCCGCGCCCAAGGGGAAAATGCCACCCACTTCGTAGTTGCCTTCGACCATCAGCTTGGCGCCGCCAGGGCTGGCGAACAGGCCGATGACCTTGCGCACCACGTCGTAGCTGGCGGGCATGTCGATCTTGTTGTTGCGCACGATGGTGGCCGAGCCGATGGAATCCATCGAAGCGGACACGCTGTTGAAGGGCTTGATGCGGAAGGAGGTGGCGATCACGGCGTCGCACTGGCCAGCGCGGAAGTCTTCCACGGCCACGCGCTCGTCCACATAGCTTTTGAGGTCGATCTCAACGCCGGCGGCCTTCTGCATGGCCAGGCCGTAGTCAATCGCGGCGTTGTAGATGTCGCCGGACTTGCCAGCCACGTCCCAGACGCAGATCAGGTTCTTGGCCGATGCTTGACCTGCGACGGTCATCAGAGCGGCGGTGGCAATGGCAAGGGTGCGAAATTTCATGGTCGTCAATCAGTGGGATCAGGAAAAATAAGTGACAGATTGTGCTGCCGTGCGTATTCAACGCCGAACGCCGACACTCGCTAGACAGGGGCAACCCTAATGAATACGCATTGACACCCGTTATGCGGCAGGCAGCGCCCTGCTTTCCCCCTATGAAACGGGTCTGAATCGGCCTGGACCTAGGGGCAACCCGATACCCCGCAAATGCGTGTAAAGATCCCGCTTGTTCATCTTTTGAAAAACACCGGCCGCTAGCCCGGGTGGTTGCGAGGCCGCTACAATGCGTGCTGTTCCGAGGAGCGTTGCAAGGTTTCGGTCGCATTTCCACGCGGTTTTGTGCTGACCCCAGGCTCGGAATCACTTCATTGCAACGGCGCTCACCCGCATGTGTCCCCGCTGGGTGAGTGGTATGGCTGTTCGGTTGCCCGTCATGGTGCGCTGTTGAACGTGGCCTTGCCCCCTTTTCCTGCGTGCCCGGCGGTTTCTTCGATTCCCTCACACGGACTTCTGGAGCTCCTGTCATGAACGCTGTCCTCAAAACTCTGCAAACTGAACACCAAGGCGTCGATTGCGTCGTCGCCGACATGTCCCTGGCCGCCTGGGGCCGCAAGGAACTCACCATCGCCGAGCACGAAATGCCCGCGCTGATGGCCATCCGCAAGGAATACGCCGCCAGCCAGCCCCTCAAGGGCGCGCGCATCACCGGCTCGCTGCACATGACCATCCAGACCGGCGTTCTGGTTGAGACGCTGCAAGCCCTGGGTGCTGATGTCCGCTGGGCCTCTTGCAACATCTACTCCACGCAAGACCACGCTGCCGCGGCGCTGGTGGAAGCCGGCACTCCCGTGTTCGCCTTCAAGGGCGAGTCGCTGGAAGACTACTGGGATTACACCCACCGCATCTTTGAATTCGGCGCCAAGGGCACGGCGGGCGAAGGCCCCAACATGATCCTGGACGACGGCGGCGACGCCACCATGCTGATGCACCTGGGCAAGGCCGCCGAGAAGGACATCTCGGTGCTGGCCAACCCTGGCAGCGAAGAAGAGCGCATCGTGTTTGCCGCCATCAAGGCCAAGCTGGCGGTGGACAACACCTGGTACAGCCGCAAGGGCGCCGAAATCATCGGCGTGACCGAAGAAACCACGACCGGTGTGCACCGCCTGAACGAGATGTCGGCCAAGGGCACCCTGATGTTCCGCGCCATCAACGTGAACGACTCGGTCACCAAGTCCAAGTTCGACAACCTGTATGGCTGCCGCGAATCGCTGGTGGACGGCATCAAGCGTGCCACCGACGTGATGGTGGCTGGCAAGATCGCCGTGGTCGCTGGTTATGGCGACGTGGGCAAGGGCTCGGCCCAAGCTCTGCGCGCCCTGAGCGCCCAAGTGTGGGTCACCGAAATCGACCCCATCAACGCCCTGCAGGCTTGCATGGAAGGCTACCGCGTGGTCACCATGGACTACGCCGCTGACAAGGCCGACATCTTCGTGACCGCCACGGGCAACAAGAGCATCATCACTTTCAAGCACATGGAAGCGATGAAGGAAAACGCCATCGTCTGCAACATCGGCCACTTCGACAACGAAATCGACGTCGCCGAGGCTGAAGCCAAGTGCAAGTGGGAAGAGATCAAGCCGCAAGTCGACCACGTGATCTTCCCTGACGGCAAGCGCATCATCATGCTGGCCAAGGGCCGCCTGGTGAACCTGGGTTGCGGCACGGGCCACCCCAGCTATGTGATGTCGTCGAGCTTTGCCAACCAGACCATCGCCCAGATCGAGCTGTTCACGCGTCAAGACGCGTATGAAAACGGCAAGGTCTATGTGCTGCCCAAGCACCTCGATGAGAAGGTCGCTCGCCTGCAACTGGTGACACTGAACGCTCAGCTGACCGAGTTGTCGGAAGAGCAAGCCGCTTACATCGGTGTGTCCAAGCAGGGCCCTTACAAGCCCGACACTTATCGTTACTGACCCCCCTACCGCCTTCGGCGGCCCCCCTCTCCGGGGGGGGGCACCGCCGATGGACCGGCAAAGCCGGATCCATGGCGGTTGCTTGATAGAACCGCGCGGTCGCCAAAGGCCGCGCGCACAAGGAATTGAATGCCAAGAGCTGACCAACTGCTCGTCGCCGGGGGCCATGCGCCCACCCGCTCCGCCGCCCAACGCCTGGTGGAAGCCAATGCCGCGCAATGGCTTAGCCCCAAGGGCTGGACCACGCTGCGCAAGTCGGGTGAGGACCTGCCTGAAGACGCCCAACTGCGCGTCACCAATGACGACGAGCTTCGCTGGGTCTCGCGTGCGGGCCTCAAGC
>JBEANX010000075.1:0-4031 GCA_041165245.1 Pseudomonadota bacterium | reverse complement strand
CGGTGTCGATGTAACCAGGGCACACCGCGTTGGTGGTGATGCCAAAGCGACCCCACTCTGCGGCCATGACCTTGGTCATGTGCACCACGGCCGCCTTGCTCATGCAATACACGCCGATCTGAGGCATGGTCCGCAGGCCAGCGGCAGAGGCGATGTTCACGATGCGGCCACCGGTGAAGGTGCCAGGCGCCGATCCCTTGGCCCGCGCCAGCATTCGCTTGGCCACTTCCTGAGCCGTGAAGAAGGCGCCACGCGTGTTGGTGTCGAACACGTAGTCGTAGGTCTCTTCGTTGACGTCCACCAGGCGCTCGGTGGTGCTCACACCCGAGTTGTTGATCAGGATGTCGATGGGGCCGACTTCGGTCTCTGCATGGGCCACAGCCGCACGGATCGAATCGACCTCGGTCACGTCCATGCCCACGACGTGAGCGTCTCCACCGGCGGCTTCAATCTCGGCGCGCAGGGTCTTGAGTCGCTCCACACGGCGCCCGGCCAGCACAACGGCGGCACCGGCTTCAGCCAGGGTCAGCGCGAACTGTTTGCCCAAGCCGCTGGAAGCGCCGGTGATCAGGGCCACGCGGCCCGAGAGGTCAATGGTGTAGCTCATGAGATGTCTGAATCTTGTGTCGATGTGTGGCGTTGACCTTAGCACGAAGGCCCAGGCCCAGCACCTTGTGAAATGGCGGTTCACTCGGCCTTGTTCCCGCCATCAGTGGCAAGAATTGCCCTCCACCGTGAGATCCCCACACCTGAAGGGAGAGTATTTCGAACGATCGTGCTTTTTTCTGCCAGAATCACGCATGTGCTGGTTTAAGGCACTCGCATGAATTTGAAGCCGCGGCACGAATTAGAATGCCGGGTTTCGCCCGTAGAGCACCGTGTTGCCACGCGCAATCACCCCCTTTCAGACATTCCCCAAGAAGGAAACACGATGACGCCCCAGGAAATCCTTGAGCAGTTCGGCCCCCGTGAGTCGATGGAATACGACGTCGTCATCATCGGCGCCGGCCCAGGTGGTTTGTCCACTGCCATCCGCCTCAAGCAACTGGCTGAGAAAGCTGGCAAAGAGATTTCCGTGGTCGTGCTGGAAAAGGGTTCCGAGCCTGGCGCGCACATCTTGTCTGGCGCTGTGATGGACCCTCGCTCCATCACCGAACTGTTCCCCAACTGGAAGGAACTGGGCGCCCCGCTGAACCAGCCCGTCACGTCTGACGAAGTGCTGTTCCTGACGAACGAAACCGGCGTCTTCAAGACCCCCGACGCTTTCGTGCCCAACAACTTCCACAACGACGGCAACTACGTCATCAGCCTGGGCGCCGTGACCCGCTGGCTGGCTGAGCAAGCCGAAGGCCTGGGCGTGGAGATCTTCCCTGGCTTTGCGGCCGCTGAAGTGTTGTACGACGACAAGGGTGCTGTTCGAGGCGTGGCCACCGGCAACATGGGCGTCGACAAGTCGGGCGAACCGACCGACAACTTCCAGCTGGGCATGGAGCTGCTGGGCAAGTACACCATCTTTGCCGAAGGCGCTCGCGGCCATCTGGGCAAACAGCTGATCGCCAAGTACAAGCTGGCTGAAGGCAAGGCGCCTCAGAGCTTCGGCATCGGCATCAAAGAGCTGTGGGAAATTGACCCCGCCAAGGCCAAGCCTGGTCTGGTGGTGCACACCGCCGGCTGGCCCATGGACACCGAAACCTTCGGTGGCGGCTTTTTGTACCACCTCGAAGGCAACAAGGTCACGCTGGGCTTTGTGGTCGGACTTGACTACAAGAACCCCTGGCTGAGCCCCTTCGAAGAAATGCAGCGCTGGAAGAAGCACCCCAGCATCATGGCTCACATCGAAGGCGGCAAGCGCCTGAGCTATGGCGCCCGTGCCATCAACAACGGCATGCTGCCCAGCCTGCCCAAGACCGTGTTCCCAGGCGGCGCCTTGATCGGTTGCGACGCTGGCTACATGAACGCCTCGCGCATCAAGGGCAGCCACGCAGCCATCAAGTCGGGCATGCTGTGTGCCGAAGCCGCGTTTGAAGCCGTGATCGCTGGCCGCCAGGCCGACGAGCTGAGCGCCTACCCCGCCGCGTTCGAGAAGAGCTGGCTGCATGAAGAGCTGCAAGGCGCCAGCAACTTCAAGCCCTGGTTCAAGAAGGGCATGTATGTGGGCATGGTCATGACCGGTGTGGAGCACTGGCTGCTGCCCAAGCTGGGCTTCAAGACCCCGCCCTGGACGATCAAGAACTCCGCGCCTGACCACACCTTCCTCAAGCCTGCCGCTGAATGCGCCAAGATCGAGTACCCCAAGCCCGACGGCAAGTACACGTTTGACCGCCTGAGTTCGGTGTTTGTCTCCAACACCAACCACGAAGAGCACCAGCCCGCTCACCTGACGCTCAAGAACGCGTCGGTGCCTGTGCAAACCAACCTGGCCAAGTTCGCCGGCCCCGAGTCGCGCTACTGCCCTGCTGGCGTATACGAGTTCGTCAAGTCTGAGGACAACCAAGACAAGCTGGTCATCAACGCCCAGAACTGCGTGCATTGCAAGACCTGCGACATCAAGGACCCCACCCAGAACATCGTCTGGGTCACGCCTGAAGGCGGTGGTGGCCCGAACTACGCGGGCATGTGATCACTGTTTGATCGCCCAGCAAAAAGGCAGCCTCGGCTGCCTTTTTTCATGTCTGAGCCCGAAGCGCATCGCGCTCTTCGCGCATCTTCTGACGCCGTTCCGCGAAAAACTGCTTCAGCATCTGGCTGCTCTCCTCGGCCAGCAGGCCGTGGGCCAGGGCGGTGTGGTGGTTCAACTCTTTCACACCAAACAGGTCGATGACGGAGCCCGCCACGCCCGTCTTGGGCTCCCAGGCACCGAAGACCACCCGTTTGATGCGAGCGTGCATCAAGGCCATGGCGCACATCGCGCAGGGCTCGAGGGTGACAAACAGCTCGCAATCAGGCAAGCGGTAGTTGCCCAATTGGCGGGCCGCCTCGCGCAGGGCCACGATCTCGGCATGGGCTGTGGGGTCATGGGTAGAGATGGGCTGGTTGTAGCCCACCGACACGACCTGGTCATTGCACACCACCACAGCACCCACAGGCACTTCACCACGCGCCCATGCCAACTGGGCCTGGGCCAAGGCGGTGCGCATGGCGTCGTGGTCGGCAGGGGCGAATTGAAAGGGTGCTTGGAAGGGTGGTTCTGTCATGAAAGGCATCCGAAGCTCACATTTTGGCGCGCTTTGCAACTCAGGACCAGCACCACAGCCAGATCGTGGCCACACGTTGTGGCTGATCACTTGGCGACCAGGCGGCTGCATCGACGTCGATCCGGCAACGTTGCGCCCGTTTGAAGGCTTCGGCGGGTTTAGACTTGCGCCTTCGCGCCGGGCACCCGGCCTTGTTTCTTGTGTGAGATGCAGACCCTAAACAGCCCCCTGAGCGGCCCCGACAAGGAGCAGCTTTGAGCCGGCACTTTCACCGATCCAGGTTCATTGAGTTGCTCAGCGACTCAAGCCCCACGCCCCTTGCAACGCCGCGACAGGACTTTGCCGAACGCTTGAGCCTGTGGCTGGCGCCGGTGGACACCATCCAGCTCCACGGCTTGTTGCAAAACACCCCTGCAAACAATCAAACGACGGCCATGGGCACCCGCCAAGCGGTGTTCACCGCGCTGAACAAGGCGGTCCAACAAGCCCGCAGCCAATTGACAGAACACATCACCCGCTCGGACGAGGCCACGGCCCTGCTTGTGCAAGACACCGCCTTGAACTACGCCCCCTACCGCAAGCGCCACCTCGACAAGCAACGCCTGATGGACACGCAGATCACACCCTTGAGGGCCGGTGTGCGCCAAGTGCTTGCCAAAATGAGCCCCACCTTGCGCCACCTGGCCTCCTTGGACGCCCTGATGGAGCAGGCACTGGCGAGCCGAGAGCAAAAGCTGCTGGCCACCGCGCCCTTGCTGCTGGAAAGACGATTTGAAGCCATGAAAACAAGCGCCGACCAGGCACCCCAGCCCGAATGGCTCCAGCACTTCGACCGCG
>JBEANX010000074.1:0-2866 GCA_041165245.1 Pseudomonadota bacterium | reverse complement strand
TCCAAGGACAGGAGGCAGAACTGGTCATCGTCTCGATGACCACCTCAGGCCCTGAAGACTTGCCTCGCAACATCGAGTTTCTCTTCAGCAAAAACCGCCTGAACGTGGCCATCTCCCGGGCCAAGTGCCAGGCCATTGTGCTGGCCAATCCGGAACTGCTGGGTGTGCGATGCCAGACACCCGAACAGATGGCCCTGGTGAACACCTTGTGTTGGGTGGCGGACTACGGTGCACTGGCACAGGCCGCCGGCGCCTGACCTTGGCTGGCGCTCGCCTTGTGTTGGATGGCTGCATCGTCACCAACGCCATGCAGCATCAGCTGCTTGCACAATGCGTGTCAAACAGACACGGACACACCATGGGCGCCCAGACAGACCGAATCGTCAAGATCGAGAGCTTGCTCAGGCGCCAGCGCCAGGTGAACTTTCAGACCCTGATCAACGAGTTGGAGGTCTCACCGGCCACTGTCAAGCGCGACCTGGCCTACCTGCGTGACCGACTGGGCAGCCCCATCGTCTACGACCGCGCAGAAGACAGCTACCGGCTGGATGCCACCAGCCAGGTCGGCGAGCGCCATGAAATCCCGGGCCTGTGGTTCAGTGGCCGCGAGCTGCACGCCCTGCTGACGGCGCACCAATTGCTCAGTGGTTTGGACCCGAACGGCGCTCTCAACCGCCATGTGGGCCCCTTGCTGGATCGCATCCACCAACTGGTGGGGCAGAACGACAAGGACAAGATCGACGTCATGCAGCGCATCCGCGTCACACAGGCTGGGCAACGCCCGGTCGAGGCGCCCTGCTTCGAAGCCGTCTGTAGTGCCTTGCTGGGTCGCACCCGCTTGAGCTTTGGCTACTTCACCCGCTCACGCAAGGCCACCTCACAGCGCGAAGCCTCGCCACAGCGGCTCATCCACTACCGCAATACCTGGTACCTCGACGCCTGGTGCCACAAGAACAACGACTTGCGCCGCTTCGCGCTGGACGCCATGGCCGATGTGCAAGTGGCCAACACCAAGGCCAAAGAGGTCGCCATCAGCACCATCGTCAAGGCGCTGGACGGCGGCTATGGCATCTTCGCTGGCAATGAAGTGCGTTGGGCCACCTTGCGGTTCAGCGCTCAGGCCGCGCAATGGGTGGCCAAGGAGCAATGGCACCCAGACCAGAAGGTCAAGGAACTGGGCGATGGTCAACTGGAGCTTAAAGTGCCCTACGTTGACCTCACCGAGCTGCGCATGGACGTCCTGCGCCATGGCGCTGAGGTGGAGGTGCTGGAGCCCAAAGAGTTACGCCAGCAGGTGCAAGAGCAATTGCGGCTGGCCTTGAGTCAGTACACCGGGCTTTCGGGATAAGCGGCGGCGCCCTGGGGCTGGCTCTGGCTCTCAACCTCCCTCATCAAGCAGCCACGGCTTGCTCGACCAGCACGCTGGCCAGTTGGGCGTGCTGTTGGCGGGCTTGCTGCAACTGGGCCTTGAGCTGATCGCAGAGGGCCATCAACTCATCGACTTTGGCGACGATGCGCTTCTGCTCTGCCTCTGGCGGCAACGGAACAGGAATGCTGTTGAGCTTTGCCTGGTTCATTTTCGGCTGAGCGGTGCCAGTCACATATGGCTTCAGATCAATGGCATTGATGTAGAGCGACATGTAGTCCAGGAAGGCGTCTGAGATGCCATCAATCACATGAGCATGGTTGTTGACCCAGTAGAAGCCACGAGCGATGAAAGCAATTGGCGTAGCGCGGTTGATCAAGTTGGCTCCATCCTCACCGATCAGGAGCAAGGGCTTGTCAAAAAGGTAGCCGTCTATCTTGTCGATGACACCTGATGCGCCGTAATAGTCATACACCTTGGCTCGGAGTTCACGATCTACTTGGGAGACTGGTACTCGCTCGCCATCTCGGCATATCGTCGCAGCCCCGAAAGTCGTCCAGGTCCAACCAACGGGCGCCTGTAATGGAAGGGCATTCGCCGACTGTTGCAAACGGTCTGGCATTGCGCGCTTGGATCGACCTGCGTCAAATCGGCTCTTGTCCAAGGTGATGCGTTTGAGCAATTCAACCGCCGGCTCGTCAGAAGCCGATTGAGGCACCAACTTCCCAATCACCGCCAACTGCAACACCGTCTGCTTGAGCGCATCAATGCTGGCCTCGGTGGTGAAGAGGGTGTGGAAGTGCTCGGACAGGCGTTGCCAGCTGGCGCGGAAGTCTGCCGCGTCGGTGGCTTGCGTGAGGCTGTCCAGCAGGGCTTGCACGAGCTGGGCGTGGGCCGCTTCGGCATCGGCCTGATCGGCTTCCAGCCGGTCGCACAGGGCCATCAGTTCATCGACTTTGGCGACGATGCGGTGTTGTTCGGCAAGCGGTGGCAGAGGCAACAGCAATTGAAGAATCTGCTCCCGAGTGACATTCTTCATCGAACTGCTGGTGCCACCTGCTACTGCACCGTAGTAGCTGCGTGCAGCCGGGCAAGAGTTCACCATGTTGATGTACTTCGGGCTGCAGTCCGGCGTGAGCTTGAGCCGTACGATCTTGTCACTCAACATCAGTCGCGGTGGAGTGACATCGACCACAACGCTCCGAGCCACCAACTCTGCTGTATTGGCTCGTGAAACAAGAAAGTCGCCAACAGACACTTCATGCTCAGGCCTGGGATCAAGGTTTGCGGGAAGCGCCTTGTTTTCGCCGGGGGAATAAGCCCCCCACGAAACGGCACTGACCTTCAAAACGCCCCACTCATCTCCAATTCTTGGCCGTGGCTCGCAGCCAGGGCTCCAGCCAGCACCGCTTTCTAATACCAGCGAGGCTAGGCGCGACCATACCCAGCCTTGCGGCAATGGGAAAGACACATCTGCGCCAGACGGTTGCGCGATGGGCT
>JBEANX010000073.1:0-3325 GCA_041165245.1 Pseudomonadota bacterium | reverse complement strand
GCCGCATATATTTTTCAGCTTTTTAGCAGCAGAAGCCTCTATGACCATAGTTTTGGGAAAGAACGCACCAAGTGTTTGCCGCTTTAGATCATCTTCTGTATGCGTGCAAATAACAAAAATGCCGCCAGGAATCAAAATTCGATTAATTTCTTGAAACAAGAAATCCATATCGACACAAAAGTGAATAGAATCAACACTAATAATGGCATTAAAAATACCGCTTTTAAACGGCAAGCCACTATTGAAGGAAGCATTAATAAAAATTTTCGTGCATCGATGAGTCGTTGCCTGCTCCAGCATTTCCATTGAATTATCCATGCCAACAAATGACATATCCATATGGCGCGACAAAGCATCGATATAACCACCATTCCCACACCCGATGTCCAATAGGATGCCAGCCTGAATCCCTGACACTTGAAGTTTTTTTCTAATTCTATTTACCAAAAAAACTTTTGGTGGGCGATGCGATTTATAACTACGGGGATTACAGCGAAACGGCTTTCGACGCGCACCCAATCGACTTACGTTGCTTTTCATGCTTTAAGAGGGGAGCCTAAAGATGATTTTCCTGTGCTCTTAAGGGTCGATAGCTCAAAATCTTCTTTTGCAGCCAATGCCCTAAGCGATTCTACATCTGCTGTATGTGGCGCTGCAATATATGTGATTGCCTCTGACGGGAATACATATTCAAAAATATATTTAACTCGCTCAAGATGAAAATCAGAGGTCACAACGAAAATTCTCTCAGGCTTAAGATGAGCAACAATGCCAACAGAAAGAGTTGCATCCTCAACAGTATCTAAGCTAGGCACCAATGCCGCAATACTTTCCACAGGAACCCCATTCCCAATTAAATAGTCTTGCGCATAAAGAGAATAGGCTCTTGAAGTTCTATTGAAATGATCCCCAAATCCACCTGTTAGTATTATTTTTGGCGACTCCAATTTTGTTATCAATGCAGCCGCGGCATTCAAACGCTCAACTGCAATACTTGACAAGGCCCCATTATTTTCAATTGTTGAGCCAAGAACTATCACCAAATCATGTATTTGCATAGCATCACCGATTTATCTTCAAATAAAGCCAAATCACCAAAAACAAACCAGATTATATTAACTCAGTTGATACGAATTCGCAAGTTAACGGGGGCATCCTTAATGATATTTCTGACAAACCAAATGCACTAGGCGTTGGATGTTCGTTAGGAGGCCAAATCCGTCAAATTGACCCGAACCATACGCAGTAAGAAGGTTCGTAAACTCCCTAAAACTCAAGCCGCCTTAATCGGCACCACTTTTTCCCCCCGCCTCCATGCCGCCAAATGATCAGCCCAAGCCTGCATCATCACCCGCCGCTCCGGCAGATAGGTCGCGTGGTTGTACGCCGCACTGACCGCATTGCGCTCCTGGTGCGCCAACTGCAACTCGATCACATCATGCCGAAAGCTCAGTTCATGCAGCATGGTGGACGCGATGCTGCGAAAGCCTTGCCCTGTCATCCGGTGCTTGAAGCCCATGCGCTCCAGCGCTTGCAGGATGGTGTTGTTCGACATCGGCTGCTCATGGTTGCGCTGGCCTGGAAACACCAAATCGCTCAAGCCCCGCAGTTCATGCAAGGTGGCCAGCACCTCCACCGCCTGCGTTGACAAGGGCACGATGTGCGGCGTCCGCATCTTCATTCGCTCCGCCGGTATCCGCCACTCGGCAGCCTCAAGGTCGAATTCACCCCAGCGCGCCGCGATCAACTCGCCTGTGCGCACAAAGGTCAACGCCATCAGTTGCATCGCCAGCCTCGTGTGCGGCGTGCCCTGGTAAGAATCGATCTTGCGCAACAGCGTTGGCACTTCCTTGCCATCCAGGCGGGCGTAGTTCGTCTTCTTGCGGGCCTTGAGTGCATCCCCTGGCCTCACGTCAGCCCCTGGGTTGCGTTCGATGATGCCGTGGGCCACGGCGTACCTGAACACCTGATTGCAGGTTTGAAACGCGCGCTTGGCAATGTCCAAGGCCCCACGGCTTTCAATTGCCTTGGCCATGGCCAGCAGTTGTGGCGCCGTGATGTCGGCAATGGGTTTGTTGCCCAGCGCCGGGAACACATCGGCCTCCAGGCGCCGCATCACGTATTCGGCATGGCGCGCCGTCTTCGGGCCACGCCAGTGCTCAAACCAGACCCGTGTCACGGCTTCAAAGGTCGTGCCCATGCGCACACGCACGGCCAACCTGGCATCGAGCTTGGACTGAACGGGGTCCACGCCATCAAGCAGCTTCTTGCGGGCCTCGTCGCGGGCATGACGGGCCTGTGCCAGCGTGACCGCCGGATAGGTGCCAATGGCCAGGCGCTTTTCTTTGCCGCCGATGCGGTACTTCCAGCGCCAATGCTTGCCTCCAGCGGGCAAGGCCTCCAGGTAGAGGCCGCCGCTGTCGGCGTAGCGTTCGCGGGCCTTGCCTTCAGGGCAACGCGCATTCTTGCAAGAGGCGTCGGTCAGGGGCATTTGGGGGTTTTTTGGCTGGCACAGCTGGGGGACTGCGGATAAGTCCCCCAAATAGTCCCCCAATTTGCCCGGGCTGTCAAAGGACGCCATGGGACGCCAAAACGCAAAAAGCCCCGTGGGGACGGGGCTTTCGCGTGGTAACTGGGGTCTTTATGGGACGCTGTGAAACCTGATTCTGGCGGAGAGGGCGGGATTCGAACCCGCGGTAGGGATTAACCTACACACGCTTTCCAGGCGTGCGACTTAAACCACTCATCCACCTCTCCGAAGCCCGCTACTGTAGCACGGCTTTGGGGCGTAAAAATCAGTTGAGCGTGACACGCTTGCCATCTTTGTACACATACAAGGTCATGGCAGGGCCCTTGAGCTCGCCGTTGGGCTCGAACTGCACCTTGGCTGTCACACCTTGGTAGGCAGTTGCGGGCAGCTTGGCGGCATAGACCTTCGGGTCGGTCGAGTCAGCGCGCTTCATGGCGTCCACCAGCACCATGGTGGCGTCGTAGGTGTAGGGCGAGTAGACCTGGAACTGGCCAGGGAACTTGGCATCGTACTTGGCGCGCCAAGCCTTGCCAGAGGGAAGCTTGTCAAGCGAGGCACCACCCACGGCACACACCACATTGCCCAGCGTCTTGGCACCGCTTGAGAGCTCAGCCAGCTTCTCGGTACAGATGCCATCACCACCAAACAGATTGACCTTGCTCATGCCCAGCTGTTGCATCTGGCGAAGCATCGGGCCGGCTTGAGGGTCCATGCCACCGAAGAAGATGCCATCGGGCTTCTTCGATTTGATCGAGGTCAGGATGGACGAGAAATCAACCGCCTTGTCGTTGGTGT
>JBEANX010000072.1:0-2825 GCA_041165245.1 Pseudomonadota bacterium | reverse complement strand
GCCACACGCTGGACCTGGACGCCGACCCCTCGCTCATCGACCCGGTGATGGCCTTGCTGCCCGTGCCCCTGCGACTCGGCACGCGCCTGACCGGCGTGATGGACGGCTTTGAAGGCGCGGTGCGTGTCATCCTGGGCCAGCAGGTCACCGTCAAGGCCGCACGCACGCTGGTGCAGCGGCTGGTGGACTGCCTGGGCGAGCCCATCCACACACCTTTTGGTGCCTTGACGCATGTCTTCCCCAGCGCCCAAGCCATCGCCCAGGCCGATCCAGAAGTGATAGGAAAGCTGGGCATCGTGCGCCAGCGCGTCAAGGCCCTGCAGGCACTGGCGGCGGCAGTCGCCGATGGGCAGCTGGAGCTGCACCGCGGCGCCCCGGTGCTGGCCACCATGGACGCCCTTCGCGCCCTGCCCGGGGTGGGCGAATGGACGGCGCAGGTCATCGCCATGCGCGCCCTGGCCTGGCCCGACGCCTGGCCGGCCACCGACATCGGCCTGATGAACGCGCTGGGCTCTCGCAGCCCCCAACACCTGAGCGCCCTGGCCGAAGCCTGGCGACCCTGGCGCGCCTATGCCGTGATGCGGTTGTGGCACCACTTGGAGCACCCGACATGAATGCACCCCTGACCGCGCAAAGCCGCATCACCACCCCGCTGGGGCCCATGACCCTGGCGGCCACCGCCCACGGCCTGGCAGGCGCCTGGTTTGACGGCCAGGCGCACCACCCTGGCCCTTTGGCGGCACCACTGGAGGCGGACAACCGCTTCCTGGCGCAAGCCACGCGTGAGCTCGCCGAATACTTCGGCGCCCTGCGCCACCACTTTGATGTGCCTTTGGACCCGCAAGGCACCGCATTTCAGTTGGCGGTGTGGCAGGTGCTGCGGTCCATCCCCTGTGGCGCGCTGCACCGCTATGGCGAGATCGCACGCCAGCTGGGTAAGCCCAACGCCGCACGCGCAGTGGGCGCGGCGGTGGGCCGCAATCCCGTCTCAGTCATCGTGCCCTGTCACCGGGTGGTGGGGCAAGACGGTTCACTCACGGGTTATGCCGGCGGCCTGCCCCGCAAAGAAGCGCTGTTGCGCCTGGAAGGCGCCGTCAGCACCTACGTGGCGGTCACCGCATGACACGACGCGACCTGGCCGATCTGCTGATGCTGGGTGCGCTGTGGGGCGCTTCGTTTTTGTTCAGGCGGATGGGCGCGGCCGAATTCGGGCCGGTTGCGCTGGTTTTTTTGCGCGTGGCCGGTGCCAGCCTGCTGCTGCTGCCCCTGATGCTGATTCGGGGCCAGGGCGCTGCACTGCGCAGCCATTGGAAGGTGCTGGGGCTGGTGGGCACGATCAACTCCGCCCTTCCCTTTGTGCTGTTTGCCGTGGCCGCACTGGCGCTGACAACAGCCTTGATGGCGGTGTTCAACGCCACCGCTCCCATCTTCGGGGCCTTGGTGGCCTGGTGGTGGCTGGGTGAGCGCCTGGACCGCTCGCGCTGGCTGGGCCTGGCGGTTGGGGTCTTGGGTGTCGTGGGCCTGAGTTGGGGCAAGGCCGACTTCAAGGTGGGCGACCACGGCGTGAGTGCCGCCGTGGGCATCGGCGCCTGCCTGCTGGCCAGCGTCTGTTATGGCGTGGCGGGCAATGTGTCGCGCAAGCACCTGGTGGGCGTACCACCGCTGACGGTGGCGGCCGGCAGCCAACTGGCGGCCACTGCCCTGCTGGCCGTGCCGGCCTGGGTCTTCTGGCCCACCAGCACGCCCAGCGCACAGGCCTGGTGGGCGGTGGCAGCCTTGGCGTTTGCCTGCACCGGGCTGGCCTACTTGCTCTACTTTCGGCTGATGGCCAATGCCGGCGCAGCCAACGCACTGTCGGTGACCTTCTTGATCCCCGCGTTTGCCCTGCTCTGGGGCTGGCTGTGGCTGGACGAGGTGCCTACCCTCACCATGCTGTTGGGCTGTGTGGTGATCCTGGTGGGCACCGCCTTGGCCACCGGCAAACTGAAACTGCCACTGCGCAGCCCATGAGAAACGGCCGCGGTGCAGAACACGGCGGCCGTGTGGGCAGAGCTTGGACGCTCAGCGGAATTTGTCTTGAGGCACGGTGCGCAGTTCGCCCGGCAAAGAACCCAGGTACTTGGCGATGGCCTTTAACTCGTCGCGCTTGAACTGTTTGACCTGGCCCACCATGATGGCGTTGCTGCGGCCCATTTTTGGGTTGCCGGTGACGGTGTAGGCGTGCAGGGCCACATAGAGGTAGTCGGCATGCTGGCCGGCAATCTTGGGATAGCTGCCGTCTATGGGCTTGCTGAAATTGGCGCCATGGCAGGAAGCGCAGGCGCCCTTGGTCAGCAAGGCGGCCACTTCGGCGGAAGGTGCCACGGCCGGCGTCTCGGCCACGGCCTTGATCGACGAAGCGCCGTGCTTTTCGTAGTAGGCGGCAAGATCGGCCATGTCGGTATCGCTCAGCGAGCTCGCAATGCCCTTCATGGTGGGGTGCTTGCGTTCGCCCTTCTTGTAGGCCGTGAGCGCAGCCACGATGTACTTGGCACCTTGGCCTGAAATCATCGGCACCTTGTGGATTTCAGGAAAGCTGGCCTGGTAGCCGTGGATGCCGTGGCAGCCAATGCACATGGTGGCCTTCTTCTCGCCAGCGGCCGCGTCCTGGGCCTGCGCAACTGAAACGGCACCCAAGAGAGCCAGCGCGGGGGCCAGCCAGAATGTGATCGCCTTGCTCATTTTTGTCGTCTTCGCCATGGGTAGGAAACGGTGCTGGTGCGGAGTGCGACGGCGATTATAGGCGGCCCTTATACTGGCCTGGATCCCTATCTGACCGACGCCAA
>JBEANX010000071.1:0-6367 GCA_041165245.1 Pseudomonadota bacterium | reverse complement strand
CGCTCAGGTCTGTGATCATCAGCTCGCGGGCGGCATCGGGCGCACGGGCTGTGCCGATGTCAGCGCAGCTGCCGTTGGACACCCAGGTGTCATCGATCGTGCCCAAGTAGCCCTTGGTTTGCGCGCCCACACCGCCGCCCAACCAAATGGAGCTGCCGTTGGAGACGTCAGCAATGGCAGCCAAGGGGCCGGTGCGCTGGGCAATCAGAGAGCCATCCAGGAAAATTTCCATGGACTTGCCAGGGGTGTAGCTGGCGCTCACACGCGACCACTTCGAGGCGGGCACAGCGATGCCAGAGGTCAATATCTCAGGCACAGCCGCACCGCCTGCTGCCGGTGTGGTCCAAACGGTGAACTGGATCTTGCCCGAACCACTGGCGTCCTTGATCAAACCGAGCTGGAACACCTTGCCCTTGGTGGTGCCGCTGGTCCAGCCTTTGGTGATCAGTGCACCTTCGGGCGTGGCCGAAGGCTTGATCACGGCAGAGACTGCGATGTTGTTGGTGAATGCCAGGGCATTGGCATTTGCAAAGGTCACGTTGGTCTGGGTAGAACCATCGCCAGCGCTGGCCACGGTGAACAGGGCCGCGCCCTTGGCTTTGCCAACACGGTCGGTCGTGCATTGCACCAAAGAGCCACGGGTGGCCACGTTGTTGTTGCCAGAGGCGTCGGCCAAAGTGGCAGATGCAGCGCAGTCATCAAACTTCCAGCGCGCGGCATAGTCCAACACGGCTTGCGCTTGGGCAGATTGGCCCGCCACGCAGGCCAGGATCACGGCCGCAGACAGTTTGCTGACAGCCAAAGAAGAGGAGAAGCGTTGTTTCGTCATGGTTGTGTTCCCGAAGATTTGAGGTTCGTTTCGCATCACAGCGTGATCCAGGCGTTGTTGCGTGCAGCAACCAAAGCGGCGTTGGACGAATCGGTGATGACCTGTGGCGCAAAGCCAGCCATCGTGCTGACCAGATTGGCCACGCTGGAAGCGTTCAGCTGATGCCCAGTGGCGTCGTCATAGAACACCTCGATCTGCGCATTGGCGGTGGTGAACCAGTTGGTGACGGTCAAGGTGTTGTCGGTGCCGATCTGGTCGATCACCAAGTCCGTGCCGGTCTGCGAGAACCACAAGGTGTCGTACGCAGCAGTGAAGAAGTGCACTTCGTCCTGATTCGCGGCGCCCACGACAGAGTCGTTTTCGAAGATCTGGTCGAATCCGAAGTTGTCGACAAAGGAGTAGACGTCGCTGCCGGTGCCGCCCGCCAGCAGGTCGTTGCCTTCACCACTGTCCAGTTGATCCAGGCCAACACCACCGGTCAAGACGTCGTCACCGACGCCGCCGAAGAGGATGTCGTCACCTGCACTGCCACCCATGAAGTCATCACCGTCACCGCCTTCAAGGATGTCGTTGCCATTGCCACCGGACATCACATCGCCCTCGGCACCACCGTTGATGTAGTCGTCACCGTCGCCGCCATTGATGGTGTCAACGCCGAAGCCGCCATAGAGGGTGTCCAAGCCAACCCCGCCCTCGAGCGAGTCGTCGCCGGCGCCGCCGTAAATCTGATCATCACCTTCACCGCCCTGGATGGTGTCGCGACCAGCGAACGACATGTCGTCGGGGTTGGGCGCAGCGTCTGAATTTGTCGGGTCTGGTGATTGATCGCCAATCAACACGTCATTGGTCACGCCACCCACGATGGAGTCGTCGCCTGCCTCGCCACTGATGGCGTTGAAACCGCCATTGCCGATGATGGTGTCGTTACCGGCGCCGCCCAAGATGGCATCGATGAAAGAGTCACTGCCAATGATGAGGTTTGCCAGCTCATTGCCATTCGCCGAGGTGACAAAGTTAGCCCCCGTCAGCACCAGGTTTTCGACGTTGGCACCCAACTGATAACTGTTCAAAGAGGTGCGAACGGTGTCGATGCCTTCGTTCAGGCGTTCGCTGACCACGTCAGCCACCAGCGCGCCATTGACCGTCGTGCCATCGACGATGTAGGTGTCATCGCCAGCGCCGCCCGACAGGGTGTCCCAACCCAAGCCACCATCCAGCACGTTCGCAGCGCCGTTACCGCTGATCATGTTGGCCAAGTCATTGCCCGTGCCGTTGATCAAGTTCACAGGATCGGTGGCTGCGCCCACTTGGATCAGGACGAGGTTTTCTACTTGGGTGGCAAACGTCGCGAGGTTCAAACTGATGGTGGTGGCAATGGTGTCCGTGCCACCATTGGCAGCCTCGTTCACCACATCACCAATTGCATTGACCGTGAAGTTGTCGTTGCCAGCGCCGCCGATCATGGAATCGTTGCCCAAGCCACCGTCGATGGTGTCATTGCCTACGCCGCCATCGATGGTGTCATTGCCATCGCCTGCCTGGAAGGAATCATTGCCGTCCAGGCCAGACAACACGTTGGCAGCGGAGTTGCCCAAGAAAAAGTTATTGCCGTTGGTGCCCGTGCCGTTGATGGCGGCCGAGCCAATGAGCCACAGGCTCTCCACGTTGGCAGAAAAGGTCAACAGGTTGAGGCTGATCGAACTCTGGATCGTGTCTTGATCTCCGGCCAAGCCGGCGCCTTCAACCACGATGTCGCCGATCGAATCCACCACAAAGGTGTCGCTGCCGTTGCCACCGACCATGGAGTCATTGCCTGATTCACCAGACAGCGTGTCGTTGCCCTCACCACCGTCCAGCGTGTCGTTGCCAGCGCCGGCCATGATGAAGTCATTACCACCCAAGCCCGTCAGAACGTTGGCAGCCGAGTTGCCAAACAGGTTGTCAGCCACAGTACGGCCCGTGGCATTGATGGCAGCCGTGCCCGTGAGCGTCAAACTTTCGACTTCATTGGCGAAGGTCGACAAGTTGAGCGTCACTGAGGAATTGATGCGGTCAAAGCCGCCACCGGCCAGTTCCACCACCTTGTCGGTGGCCGAATCGACCACAAAGGCGTCGTCACCAGCGCCGCCCACCATCGAGTCGTTGCCTGTGCCGCCGTCCAAGGAGTCGTTGCCAATGCCGCCGTCCAGCGTGTCGTTGCCGGCCAAGCCAAGCAAGGTGTCGTTGCCATCCAGGCCGCTCAGGATGTTTGCCGAGCCGTTGCCTGTCAAGACGTTGGCCAAGGCATTGCCTGTGGCATTGATCACGCCCGTGCCTGTCAAGGTCAGGTTCTCGACCTGGGCAGCACCCGCGGTGTTGAGCGTGTAGCTCACCGAGGCTTGGACGGTGTCGTTGCCGCCACCTGCAGCCTCGACCACGATGTCGGTCGAGGAATCAACGATGTACAGGTCATTGCCCAGGCCGCCTGACATCGAGTCATTGCCCGTGCCGCCGTCCAGCGTGTCGTTGAAGTTGCTCCCGATCAGCGTGTCATTGCCAGCAAGACCGTTGATCAGGTCAGCCGTCGTGCTGGCGCTTCGGTTGATGGTGTTGGCAGTTGAGGTGCCGTTGAAAGTAGCCATGAATGCTCCCGAATTCAAGTGGATGAAATGAATGCGCGCGACTGCCCCCAGGTGCGACCAGAATTGGTCTCACCTGTGCGCCTCTGGGGCGAATTTGCTTGGGTGGGAGCGGCGCAGGCCATGCAAGGCATGCGCGGCCCGTAGGGTCAGGCGTTGCGCCTGACTTGGCTTGGATGTTTCACGTTTTTCCCTGCGTATTGTTCGCCATCCGAAAAATGGCCGATTTCTTGACTTCGCCGAAATTTAGCACGTGAAATTTACAGGCGATCGCGAAAAATTGGTGCAGTCGCAACAAAGCGTAAAGCCTGCAT
The DNA here is from genome assembly GCA_041165245.1 of Pseudomonadota bacterium. Lineage (GTDB taxonomy): Bacteria > Pseudomonadota > Gammaproteobacteria > Burkholderiales > Burkholderiaceae_C > Aquabacterium. Next base: position 2,606 of record JBEANX010000071.1, on the reverse strand, counting down.
CAGGGCGCTGCAAAAGCGCGCACACTCTGGTGGCATGAGGGTGGGCATGTTGCGCTGGGCCCCATGGTGTTCGATGTGATGAGCAACGCCATGCTCATGCTGCCTCAGAAGGCTTGAACGTCACCGACCCTTGCTACACCCCCACCGTGATGGGCTTGCCCAGCCCCGTGTGCGCCAACCCCGATGGCTACTTGTTCTGGGACACACAGCACCCCACGGCAGCCGCCTCGATTGCCATCGGCACCGACTTTGCCCAAGCAGCCGTGGTCACCGCCCTGCCCTCGCGTTGATCTGTCAGGCGCTTTGACATGACAAAGGGGGCCCGCAGGCCCCCTTTTTGTTTCGCGACGCTGCTGCTGAGCCTGAGCCTCAAGCCGGCATCAGGAAGTCACGGCTGACGCCATAGCCCAGGTCACCCACGCGGTCGAGGAACTGCGTGAGGTAGGCGTGCAGGCCGGTGGCGAGGATCTCGTCGATCCGGCTGAATTGCAGGTCAGCTCGCAGGCGGCCAGCGCGGCGGATGGTCTCGCCGCTGTGGTCGTTGGCCACGGCTTGCAGGTTGCTGTAGACCTCGTTCATACAGTGCACCAACGAGCGGGGCATCTCGGCGCGCAAGATCAGCAACTCGGCCACCTTTTCAGGGCGGATCACGTTGCGGTAAACCTTGCGGTAGACCTCAAAGGCCGAGACGCTGCGCAACAGCGAAGACCAATGGTAGAAATCGGTCTCCTTGCCCTCGTTGCCCATGGTGGGGCCGAAGTACTCGGTGTTGCGGGCGTGGAACTTCACGTCCAGCAAGCGGGCCGTGTTGTCGGCGCGCTCCAGGAAGGTGCCGCAGCGCTGGAAGTACAAGGCTTCGTCTTGCAGCATGGTGCCCACCGTCACGCCGCGCGAAAGGTGCGAGCGGAACTTGACCCACTCGAACAACTCGCCTGGGTCTTTGGCCAAGGCGCCTTCCTTGAGCAGGCGGTTGAACTCCAGCCAGGTCTGGTTGGTGGTCTCCCAAACCTCGGTCGTCAAGGCGCCGCGCACGGCACGGGCGTTTTCACGCGCGGCACGCAGGCAGTTGAGGATGCTCGACGGGTTTTGCGCATCGCTGACCATGTAGGTCATCACGTTGCGCGCAGACACCTCGCCAAAGCGCTTGGCAAAGTCTTCCGTGAGCTCGCTGATGCTGAGCAGGCCCACCCAGCCACCCAAGGCCGCTTCTTGCGACTGGGGCAACAGGGAGGTCTGATAGTTCACATCAATCAGGCGCGCGGTGTTTTCGGCACGCTCCATGTAGCGAGCCATCCAGAAGAGGTGGTCAGCGGTGCGTGACAGCATGGGTTTGGTCTCCGTCAGGGTGCCGTCCAGTGAGCGGGCCCCAGTTTCAAGATTCAGGATGTGGCCAGGCAGTTTCTGTTCGATGCGTTCGTTCAGCATGCGTGAATCTCCCGTGTTGCGCTCATCGGCTTTTACTCAAGCACCCAGGTGTCCTTGGTGCCGCCGCCCTGCGAGCTGTTGACCACGAGCGAGCCTTCTTTCAAGGCCACACGGGTCAAGCCACCGGGCACCATCTGCACCTCTTTGCCCGAAAGCACGAAGGGGCGCAGGTCAATGTGGCGCGGCGCCACGCCCGATTCCACAAACGTGGGGCAGGTCGACAGCGACAGCGTGGGCTGGGCGATGTAGTTGCTGGGGTTGGCCAGCAGCGCCTTGCGGAAGTCTTCCACCTCGGCCTTGGTGGCAGCGGGGCCCACCAACATGCCGTAGCCACCGGCGCCGTGCACTTCCTTGACGACCAGCTCGGCCAGGTTGTCCAGCGTGTACTTGAGGTCGTCCTTCTCGCGGCACACATAGGTGGGCACGTTTTGCAGGATCGGTTTTTCGCCCAAGTAGAACTCGATCATCTTGGGCACGTAGGGGTAAATGGATTTGTCATCGGCAATGCCGGTGCCAAACGCATTGGCCAGGGTGACGTTGCCAGCGCGGTAGGCGCGCAGCAGGCCGGCCACGCCCAGGGTCGAGTCCTTGCGGAAGACTTCTGGGTCCATGAAATCGTCGTCCAGGCGGCGGTAGATGACGTCCACGCGCTGCGGGCCACGGGTGGTGCGCATGTAGACAAAATCATCTTTGACAAAGAGGTCTTGCCCCTGAACCAACTCGATGCCCATTTGCTGCGCCAAGAAGGCGTGCTCAAAGTAGGCTGAGTTGTATTGCCCTGGCGTGAGCACCACGGCGGTGGGCTCGTTGACGTTGGCTGGCGCCATGGCACGCAAGGTGTCGAGCAGCAAATCTGGGTAGTGCGCGACCGGGGCCACACGGTGCTCGGAGAACAGCTCGGGGAAGAGCCGCATCATCATCTTGCGGTTCTCGAGCATGTAGCTCACGCCCGAGGGCACCCGCAGGTTGTCTTCCAGCACGAAATAGGTGCCCGAGCCGTCGGGGTTGCAGGCGCGCACCATGTCGATGCCCGAGATGATGCTGTAGATGCCGCCCGGCACCTTGAGGTCGACCATTTCCTTGCGGAACTGGGCGTTGTTCAAGATGGGCTCAGACGGGATGATGCCCGCCCTGAGGATTTCCTGGCCGTGGTAGACGTCTTCCAGGAAACGGTTGAGGGC
>JBEANX010000070.1:0-3860 GCA_041165245.1 Pseudomonadota bacterium | reverse complement strand
AAAGCCGAACTTGTTGTTCCAGACGGCACCTTCGCACAGGGGGTAGAACACGCCCACGATCACGGCTGTGGCCAGGGCTTGCGGGCCGAACTTGGCGCGCTCTGCAATGCCGCCCGAGATGATGGCAGGGATGGCTGCAGCAAAGGTCAGCAGAAAGAAGAACTTGACCAGGGCATAGCCATTGTTCTGGGCCAAAGTGCCCGCACCAGCGTAGAAATCAACGCCGTAGGCGATGGAGTAGCCCACGAAAAAGTACGCAATGGTCGAGACGCAAAAATCGACCAGGATCTTGACCAGGGCGTTGACCTGGTTCTTGTGCCGAACGGTGCCCAGTTCGAGGAAGGCGAAGCCCGCGTGCATCGCCAACACCATCACGGCGCCGATCAGGATGAAGAGCGCGTCCGCGCTTTGTTTGAGTTGTTCCATCTTGTATTGCTTTCGAAAAAGAACACGGCGCCGCACCTTTGTGGTGTCTTTGGCGCCAAAGCCAGAGTTTTCGCACCAATTAAAGCAAAACGTATGCCTGATATGGGGCGTTGCAACACGCTTCCGTGCGCATCCAAAGGCCGCATGCCCGCATGTGGTGCGCGCAAATGGTGCGGCGCGGCCTGAATTGCACATCAATGGTGCGCATTCAGAGGGTTTTCTCCCAGTGAAATGACCCTGAGCGTTTGGCCTTGCTGCCGCCAGGCAGCTGCCTTGGCCTTGATGACACAATCCCACCGTGACACCAATTTTTGTCTGACTTTGCGAGCCACCACCCCATGACCGTGCCTGATCTGCGCATTGGCGAAGGCTGGGACACCCATGCCCTCGTCACCGGCCGCCCTTTGATCCTGGGCGGTATCCACATCCCGCACACGCATGGGCTGTTGGGGCACTCCGATGCCGACGCCTTGTTGCACGCCATCACCGATGCCTTGCTCGGTGGGGCTGGCTTGGGTGACATCGGCCGGCATTTCCCCGACACCGACACTCAGTTCAAAGGCGCCGATTCGGTCGTGCTGCTGCAGGAGGCTTGCCGCCGCGTGAATCAGGCGGGTTGGGGCGTGGTCAATGTGGACGCCACCATCGTGGCCCAAGCGCCCAAAATGGCGCCACACATCAAGGCCATGTGCGAGCGCATCGCCGAGGTGCTGGGCGTGCCTCCCAGCCGCGTCAACGTCAAGGCCAAGACGGCCGAGAAAATGGGGCCGGTCGGCGAGGGCAAGTCCATCGAGACGCGGGCTGTTTGCCTGCTTTACGCCATCCCGACGCAAGGCTGATCAAGGCGCCCGCTTGAGCCTCACATGCGCCACCAAGCCACCACCCGGCGCGTTGGCCAGCTCCAGCCCACCGCCCATGCGATGCAGGGCCTTTTCGACAATCGCCAAACCCAAGCCTGCGCCTGAAGCTGCCGTGCGGGCCGCATCGCCCCGGAAAAAAGGCGTGGTCAGCTGCACCAGCTTTTCGGTGGCCACGCCGGGCCCGTGGTCGCGCACCGACAAGATGACCCACGAGCCCGAGCGCGTGTAGCTCACCTCGACATTGGCCACGCCGGTGTAGGTGTTGCGCCCATAGCGGCGCGCGTTTTCAAAGAGGTTGGTCAACACGCGGCTGAGTTCGGTGTCGTCCGACATCACGCGGGTGTCGATGGGCAGCTTGGCGGAAATGCGTATGCGCTTGGTGTCGCGGAACTGGCTGATGGCCTTGTCGACCACGCTGGAGACGTGCACAGGCACCAGCTGAACCTCGCCCGGGCGGGCGTAGTCCATGAACTTGTCGATGATGGCGTCGAGCTGGTCGATGTCAGAGGCGATGTGGCGGCGGGCTTCTTCGTCCGCCACGCTCATTTCGGCTTCCAGACGCACGCGTGCCAAGGGGGTGCGCAGGTCATGGGAGATGCCGGCCAGCATCACGGTGCGGTCTTCTTCCACCTTGGCCAGTTCGCGCGCCATGCGGTTGAAGCCTTGGTTGACCTCGCGGATCTCACGCGTGAGCATGGATTCATCCAGGACCGAGTCATATTCACCCTCGCGAATGCGGCTGGCGGCGAAGGACAGCTCTTTGAGCGGCTGGTTGATCAGGCGGGCAATGGCCGCCGAGCCCAGGATGGTCGCAATGAAGGCAATGCCCACCCAGATGAACCAGGTCTTGCCTGTCATGGGCTGAACACGCGTGGGGTCGGCCTGTAGCCAATACCGGTCTTGCTCGATCTGAAAGCCCACCCACAAGCCCTTGACACCGTTGACGCTGCCCGCGATCACGGTGTCTTCGCCCATGCGCGAGTGCAGCTCTTGCGAGATCACCTCGGCAAAGTGGCTGGTCTCAAAAGGCTCGAACTGGTCTGTCGGTTCACGGGGTTTGAGGGTGATCGATTCCTGATCAAACAGTGTTTTGACCAGGGTCAAACGGTTGATGCGGTCAGCGTATTGCAGGCCGGCTCGCGACAAGTTCACCAGCGAAGCGATCTGGCTGGCCGCCTGCACGGCGCGAGGTTCGAAATCCAGCGCTCGGAAGGTCTGGACCCAGGCAAAGATGCCCGCCGTCAGCAACAAGCCCAGCAGGATGAAGGTGCGCCAGAACAGGCTGAGGGCAAACCGATTTTTAGAGGGCATGAAAAACTGCAGGGCGGGCGCGAAGTAGAGCGCGCATCAACCGAGATGCTCGCTCAAACATGGGTGATGGAGGCGGGTTGAAAGGCCTCAGTTGCCACCGTCCGGAACGAAAACATAGCCCACGCCCCAGACCGTCTGAATGTAGCGTGGTTGCGAGGCGTCGGGCTCGATCATCTTGCGCAGGCGCGAGATCTGAACGTCCAGGCTGCGGTCAAAGGGTTCGAACTCCCGGCCACGGGCCAGCTGTGCCAGCTTGTCGCGGCTCAGCGGTTGGCGGGGGTGGCGCACCAAGGCCTTGAGCATGGAGAACTCGCCAGTGGTCAGCGAGATCGGATCGCCGTCGCGGCTCAGTCGGCGCAAGGCCAGATCGAACTCGAAGGGGCCGAAGGTCACGGTCTGCGCTTCTTTTGCGGGCGCACCAGGGGCCTCGGGGGCAGGGCGGCGGCGAAGCACGGCGTGGATGCGGGCCAGCAATTCACGTGGGTTGAAGGGCTTGGGCAGGTAGTCGTCAGCACCCACTTCCAGGCCAACAATGCGGTCCACGTCTTCCACCTTGGCCGTCAACATGATGATGGGTGTGATGTCGTTGGCGGCGCGAAGGCGTCGGCAGATCGACAGGCCATCTTCGCCAGGCAGCATCAGGTCGAGCACGATCAAGTCGACCGTTTCGCGGGTGAGCAGGCGGTTGAGTGCTTTGGCGTCTTCAGCCAGCAGCACTTCAAAACCTTCCTGGCTGAGGTAACGACGCAGCAGGTCTCGGATGCGCGCATCGTCATCGACGACCAGCACGCGGTCAGGGCGCTGGTTAGAGGCGTTGGCGTTCATTTTGGGTCCTCAGCTAATTTGTAACAGAGCCGATTGTGACCACATTGAACCCGGCGCCACCAGAGGTTTGACCCCTTGTTACATTTATTGCGAAGGCGTGTCAGAGGGGTTTGAGCCCATCACCTGGCGTGTTTTGAGCCCTGCCATGAGCCTGCTCGGTCATCGCCCAGGGCTCGGCGTACGTTGAAAGACAGCCTGTGGTGGCGCTTTGCCTCACAGTGGCTCAACTTTCTCGAACAGGAGACTTCATGCCTTTGCCTTCCAAGCCCTTTGCTTCCCGCGTTGCACGCCCTTGGGCTTTGGCCATGGCGCTGGGTGGGCTCGCTGCCACTGGGCAGGCGCAGGTCCAAGCACCGCGCAATGTGGTGTCTTTGTCGGCCACTGCCTCGCAGGACATCAACCAGGATTTGTTGGTCGTCACTTTGAATGTGATGCGCG
>JBEANX010000069.1:0-3695 GCA_041165245.1 Pseudomonadota bacterium | reverse complement strand
ATCGTCCGCATCAAAACCCTCAGGCGCCAACTTTGGCCCCATGGCGCGCAAGAGCCTTGGCAAAGCCACGCCATGCGGATGCAATGCGCTCCTTTCCTTGTTCAACCATTGGCACCCCGTCATGACATCCTTGACCCGTATCGGCCTGCGCACCCTCAGCCAGATGGCAGGCTCGCCCACCTTGGACCGCCTGGGCATGCGCAAAACCACTGAGAAAGTGCTTTATCACGGCACCAAGAACGGCTTTCGTGCCGTGATCGCCGCGAGCCGTGCCTTCAAGGCCATCAAGAATCTGGGCCAGCCCGAGCGCCTGCCCAAGCGTGGCGCGGCCGACTTGTTCGACCTCACGCCCACCGACGACCAGGCCATGATCGTCGAGGCCATGCGCAGCTTTGCCATGGAGCAATTGCGCCCGGCCGCCTTGAAGGCCGACGACGACTACGCCGCACCTGCAGAACTGCTGGCGCAATGCGCCGAACTGGGCGTGGCCTCCATGGGCATCCCCGAGCAGCTCGATGGCGTGGGCGTGGAGCGCTCGTCAGTGACCAACGCCCTGATCGCGCAAGCCCTGGCCGAGGGCGACATGGGCCTGGCCTTTGCCTGCCTGGCGCCCGCCGCCGTGAGCACCGCCATCAGCCAATGGGGCACGGCCCAACAACAAGCGACTTACCTGAGCGCCTTCACGGGCGACAAGCCCCCCGCAGCTGCTCTGGCCATTCAGGAGCCGCAGCCCCTGTTTGACCCTTTTGAGCTGCAAACCCGCGCCAAGCTGGTCAACGGCCAATACGTGATCAACGGCGTCAAGGCCATGGTGCCCCTGGCCAACACGGCCGAGCTCTTCGTGATCGCGGCAAACATCGAAGGCCATGGCCCCGGCCTGCTGGTGGTCGAATCCAGCACCGCTGGCCTGAGCTTGGAGGAGGACATCAGCATGGGCTTGCGCGCCGCCTCTTGCGCGCGCTTGCACCTCAAGGACGTGAGCGTGCCCGCCAGCGCCCTGCTGGGCGAGGGCAAGGCGGAGGTCTATGCCGAATGCATCCACCTGAGCCGCTTGGGCTGGTGTGCCTTGGCCGTCGGTTGCGCCCAGGCTGTCATGGACTACCTGGTGCCCTATGTGAACGAGCGCGAGGCCTTTGGCGAGCCCATCAGCCACCGCCAGTCGGTCGCGTTTGCGCTGTCGAACATGGCCATCGAGCTGGACGGCATGAAGCTCTTGACCTGGCGCGCTGCCAGCTTGGCCGACGCAGACAGGCCGTTCGCCGAAGCTGCCGCGCTGGCCCGCCGCCTGTGCGCCGACAAAGGCATGCAGATCGGCAGCGATGGCGTTCAACTGCTGGGTGGCCATGGCTTCGTGAAGGAGCACCCGGCCGAACGTTGGTACCGCGATTTGCGCGCCGTGGCGCTCATGGAGGGTGGCGTCTTGCTCTGACCCCCCATCACTGAGAACAGCCCACTGACCTGCAAGAGATACAAGCCATGATTAACCTCGACATTCCCAAGAAGTTCAAACCCCTGGTGCGCCAGGCCCAGGAAGTGGCCAGCGAAGTGCTGCGCCCCATCTCCCGCAAGTACGACCGCGCCGAGCATGAGCGCCCGGTCGAGCTCGACATGCTGGCCGCCGTGATCGACGGCATGAACGAAGGCAACAGCGAAGTCGGAGGCACCGGCGCCACCGGCGTGCGCCGCGACGCCAACGCCAACGACGGCGTCAACCGCAACGGCACCAACATGTCGACTGCGTTGTCCATCATGGAGCTGTGCTGGGGCGACGTGGGCATGCTGCTGTCCATGCCCCGCCAGGGCCTGGGCAACTCGGCCATTGCCTCGGTGGCCAATGACGAGCAGCTCGCCCGCTTCAAGGGCCGCTGGGCCGCCATGGCCATCACCGAACCGGGCTGCGGCTCTGACTCTGCCAACATCCGCACCACGGCCCGCCTCGATGGCGACCACTACGTGCTCAATGGCGAAAAGATCTACGTGACCGCTGGCGACCGCGCCGACCTGGTCGTGGTCTGGGCCACGCTTGACCGCAACCTGGGCCGCTCGGCCATCAAGTCCTTCGTGGTAGAAAAAGGCACGCCCGGCTTCGAGCTGGCCCGCCTGGAGCACAAGCTGGGCATCCGCGCATCCGACACCGCCGCCTTCATCCTCAAAGACTGCCGCGTGCCCAAGGCCAACCTGCTGGGCGACCCCGAAGTGCAAGCCGAAAAGAGCTTTGCCGGCGTGATGCAGACTTTTGATAACACGCGCCCCCTGGTGGCGGCCATGGCCGTGGGCCTGACACGCGCGTGCATCGAAGAGATGGAGCGCATCCTCAAAGCATGCGGCGTGGCGCCTGACTACAACCGCCCGCTGCATCGGCAAAGCTCAGCCGCCGCTGAGTTCGTGCGCATGAAGGCCGACTACGAGGCCGCTTACCTGCTGACCCTGCAAGCCGCCTGGATGGCCGACAACAGCCAGCCCAACTCGCTGCAAGCCTCACTGGCCAAGGCCAAGGCCGGCCGCACCTGTGTGGACGTGGCCTTGAAGTGTGTGGAGCTGGCCGGCAGCATGGGCTACACCGAGACCTCTCTGCTGGAGAAGTGGTCGCGTGATGCCAAGATCCTGGACATCTTTGAGGGCACGCAACAGATTCAGCTCCTGATCATTGCGCGGCGCTTGCTGGGCAAGAGTTCGGCGGAGTTGAAGTGATGTGACGTGATGGCCTGAAAGGCGCATCGACCAGGCCCCGCTTGCCTGGTCGATATACGGACCTGAGGTGCCAACCTTGGCGCAACTCAATGAAAAGACATGGCAGGCAGGCTTCCCGGGCCGGTATGCTCGGACTTCGATCACACACCTCGGATTGACTCTGGCACGCTGGCGCTGGTTCAGTCGCCGCGCCCTGGCGTGGTGGGGCAAGAGCTCGCCCACGGCGTGCACGGCTACGCCTACCAAGAGCACGACCTGCGCTGGACGCAGACCCTCGATGCAGCAGAGGCCATCTGGCAGGCCTTGAAGGCGTCGCAGCCCATGGTGGGCGCCATCGTGCTGCAAGAGACTGGCGTGGCCCTCACGCACATCGTCCAAGGGCTGATCCCTGGTTTGATGATGGCTGTTGGCGTGGTGGCGGCCAGCACGGTCATCGGTGCGGCCGCTGGGGCTGCGGTGGGTGCGCTGGCCGGTGGTGTGGGCGCTGCGCCTGGTGGGGCACTGGGCGGCCAAGTGGGTTTTGATGCAGGCATGGCGGGCCTGGCTTTGCTGGGCTTGGGCTTTCTGGCTGAAGGCTTTGTGTCGGGCCTGCCTGGCTTGCGGGCGCAAGGCGAACTCGGCATTCGCCGCGCCGTGAACAGCCTCTTTGTGCCCGCTGCTGCTCGCCCCATGGAGATTCAAGAAGCCTCGCGGCACCTCGCGCAAGCGCAAGCCCAGTTGCTCAAACTGGTGTTGATGGCTGTGGTGGCATGGCTGCTCAAAAACCCGACCTTGGCTGCGGGCAAGCAAGCGGCCTCATCGGCCACAGGCGCGGCCAGCGCGATGCGCTCAGGTGAGGCTTTGGCCACCGCAGAAGCCAATGTCGCGCAACTCGTGACCAAGTTGCGGGCCAGCCGTTTGGGTGCTGGCTTTGCGGATTGGGTGGAGGGCGATTGGCGCAGCCTGGTCGAAAACCCACGCTTGAGGCCTCGGGTGATGCAGGCCGGTGGGGCAGCCAGGCAGGC
>JBEANX010000068.1:0-2540 GCA_041165245.1 Pseudomonadota bacterium | reverse complement strand
TGCGGATGGTGCTCACGGCGTCGAACACGTAGCGCAGCTTGTCCATGTCAGGGACGGCCAGGGCGTTCACAGCGGCCTCGTCGCGCACCACCTTGTCGAACTTGGGCCCCTCGCCGGTTTCGAAGCGCAGGCCCAGGCCCATGGCGTCGGGCACGGTGAGGATGTCGCTGAACAAGATGGCGGCGTCGAGCTCGTAGCGGTCCAGAGGCTGCAGGGTGACCTCGCAAGCGTAGTCGCGGTTGGTGGCCAGGCCCATGAAGCTGCCGGCCTTGGCGCGGGTGTCGCGGTACTCAGGCAGGTATCGGCCGGCCTGGCGCATCAGCCACACGGGCGTGCAATCGGTGGGCAGGCGCAGGCAAGCGCGCAGGAAGCGATCGTTGACCAGATCGGGCAACACGGGGGCTTGGGTGGCAGAGGTGCTCATCCTCGGATTGTAGGCACTCGCGATGCGTGACATGCGGCACAGGGCCCGCCAATGCGGTGGAGGGTTTGCCCGCGCTTTTGAGTGCGCCCCTGGGCCACCCCTGGGCCGCGAAGGCCGGCCCCTGTGGCACCATCCATGCCCATGACTGCCCTTGATCCGACCGTCCTGCCCCTCAACCACACCGAGCACGGTTATGTCGCGCTGGAGGGGCTGGCCGGCTCCATGGGCATCACTTATTTCTTGCAATTTGACCAGCCTGTCGAAGTGGCGCAACTGCGTGCCGTGGTGCGCGAGATGGTCAGCGCTTACCAGCGCTTTCGTGGCGTGATAGAGCCCATGGCGCAACGCTACCAGTTGCGCATCCTGGACGACGGCGACACCACCGACCAGCTCTTCGAACACGCCTGGCGTGTCATGCCTCACCTCGATGCTGACAACCCCGAGCACGTGCAAGCTTTGATGCAGCAATTGCTCAACGAGGTACTGCCTTTGGAGCGCGGCCTGGCCTGCCGCTTCCATGTGATCCCGCATGTGCAAAGCCCGGCCTTGCTGATCACGGTGCACCACCTCTTGTTCGATGGCCGATCGGCCTTGACCTTCATTGCCGACTTGCTGGCCCGCATCAACGGCGGCCCGCCCATGCGCAAGCAGCTGCTGGACTCGCCCTCGCACCTCGGTGCCATCGCCCCGAGGCACTGGTGGCAGTGGCCTGCCAAGCTCTGGCGTTCACGTGCACACACGCAGCGCCAAGCGGCTTTGCAAGCGGGCGTGAAGGTGCTGCAGGCGGCGCCTCAGGCCTTCAAGCCCATGAGCACGCACCAGCTCAAGCTGCACACCGTGCCGGGCACCACGCATGAATGGCGGGCCTTGGCCAAGCGCCTGGGCCTGAGCTTCAATGGCCTGGTCACCCTGGCCTTGACCGAAGCCTTCATGAGCTACGCCCCGAACGACCCCAAGGCCGCGGCCTTGGTGCGCATGTCGGTTGATTTGCGCCGCTACTACCCTGATCAGCCGCCCGATGGCTTGGTGCTGATGGGCAACCACGTCGGCGCTTTCTTGGTCAACGAGGTCGGGCCCAAGCCCTTGGCCGAGCGCGCTGCCTCCATCAAGAAGCAGATCGACGAAGGCCTGGCCCGCTTTGACCGACGCGAGAACCTGTGGGTGCAGTGGCCCATGTTCATCGCGCCTTACCTGGGGCGCGGGGTGCTGTCGCGCTTGGTGCTGGACATGTACCGCAAGGCCCGCATGCCCCGCATCAGCGTGCACGCCACCAGCCTGGGCAACATCAGCACCTTGGTGCCGCCTGAGGCCACCACACGCCTCAAGCACTTCACCACCATCGTGCCCAGCTTGTCGACCTTGCATGTGGTCACTGAGCTGGACCATCGGCTGAGCCTTCCCGTGATCTGGCAACGCTGCGATGCATCCCCTGAACAGATGGACGATTACCTGGCCCGTGTGGACCGTGTTTTTGCCGATTTGCGCGCTGCGGCGTCACGCTGGGGCATGTAAAACGACGACTGTCTGAACTCAGGCTGTCATTACGAAATCAGGCTCGTGCAAGCCTGGGTTGCATCGTGCTGGCGTGGGCAAGCACCATGCCGGCATGTCCGAAGAAGTACTTGCCTTGAATTTTTCCGAGCACGCTTATGTGGCCTTCGACGGCTTCATGGGCTCGATGCCTCAGGTCTATCTGCTGCGATTTGATCAACCCTTGAGGGCTCGCCAGGTGCGCTTGGTGGCGCGTGAGTTGGTGAGTGCACAAAGCCGTTTGCGTGGGGTGATCGAGCCTGGTTGGTGGCGCTACCGCCTTCGCATCCTGGCCGACGATCACATCGTGGATCAGCTCTTCGAACAGGCCTGGCGCGAAACGCCCCACATCGACGCCCGCAACGATCAAGCCCTCGAGATCGAGCACAACCGCCTGATCAACCAGGTCTTGCCACTGGAGCGCGGCCTGGGCTGCCGCTTCCAGTACATCGACCATCCGCAGACGCCCGTGCTCTTCATGACCGTGCACCACCTGTTGGGTGATGGCCGCACCATGGTGCACCTGCTCACGCAGATCATGGCCCGCCTCAATGGCGGCCCACCCATGCAGCCCCAGATCCCTGAA
>JBEANX010000067.1:0-3423 GCA_041165245.1 Pseudomonadota bacterium | reverse complement strand
AGGGTAGGGCGGCGTGCAGCCGATCAGTTCCTGCTCGGAAAAACCCGTCATCGCACAAAAGGCTGGGTTGACATAGGTGATGCGCCCCTCCAGGTCAATGGTGCGCATGCCCGTCAGCATGGAGTTTTCCATCGCGCGGCGGAAGTTGGTTTCCTGCACCAGCGTCTTTTGGATGTCGGTTCGGCGCCTCATGTGCTGCAAGGTGCCCATGAGTGTCCAGACCGTCAGGCCCGAGAGCGCCACCACCATCCAAAACAAGGTGTTGCCGATCAGGTTTGATGAGGTTCTAAAGCCCTCACCGCGTAACAGCAAGCCATTGCCCACCGGGGTGACGATGACTTCATGGACAAAGGTGGGCACCGCAGCTTCGCCGATGCCTGGCGTGGCCGTGCTGGTCAAGGTCTGGCCGTTGACCTGAACCAAGCTCATGGCGTGGCGCGCAGCCACATCACGCGGCACCAAAAAGCGCATCAATGAATCGAGTGAATACTCGGCCACCAGGGTGCCGATGAAGCCGCTTCGGTCGATGAGGGGGATGTGCACCTGTACCACCCGCGCAGACATGTCGTTGGTGTAAGCCTGCGAATAGACAGGTACGCTGCGTTCACGGGCCAAGCGGAAGGCCGATTTGGTCTCTTCGCGCTGCGGCAGGATGGTGGGGCTGCTGTCGTTGGCGATGTTTTCGCCCTGGCGGTACAGGCCCAAATCAAGCCCCCTGGCCGTGTCCATGGGCAGGCCCTGGCCAAACTGAGAAGCCCGCACATGCTGGTCAGACGCCACCCAGCTGATGTTGACCACTTCAGGGCGCGCCCGAACGAAATCAGCCGCCTGATTCATGAACTGCTCAGGGTTGACCGCACGGATGCTGATTTCCCGAGCCATCCGCAGCAATTGCTCCTGGTTTTCGATCAGCCGCAGGCGAATTTGTTGCTGAACGACCTCAGTGTCGCGTTTCACAGACTCCTGCTCGCGCTCCAGCTCTTCGTTGCGCAAATACCAAAAGGCCACCACGATGGCCGCCAAAAACAAAAGCACAGACACGAGGGGGCCCAATGTGGCATACCGGTCTTGCGTGCTGGGCGATTGCTGTTTCCACCAGCGCCAGAACAGGCGGCGGGCGCTGCCAGCCTGGGCCGCGGGGGCAGGGGGTTTGGGGGCGTTGGACGTCGGAAAGGCCATGGCCGAATTATCCGGGTTTCGTGGCATGTGGGTTCCCACGATCAGGGGGCACCAAATTGGGACTAAATTGGCAGGCGATGCGTCACTTATCCCGTGGCTGCAATCACGGCCATTTGTTCATACTCCGGACAAAGCCAACAACAGGAGACTCAACCCATGTCTGCTCTCGATCCGATTTCGTCCTCATCCCTGGACCTGGATCCCCAAGAAACCCGTGAATGGCTCGACGCCCTGACCGGCGTGATCGACACCGAAGGCCGCGCCCGTGCGCACGACCTGCTGGAAACATTGCTCGACCACGCCCGCCAAGCCGGCATCGACCTCCCGTTTTCGGCCAACACAGCCTATGTGAACACCATCCCGGTCGAGGACGAGGCCCATTGCCCCGGCAACCTCGAGATCGAAGAGCGCTTGCGCACCTACATGCGCTGGAACGCCATGGCCATGGTGGTCAAGGCCAACCGCCACAACCCTGCTGACGGCGGCGACCTGGGCGGCCACATCAGCTCGTTTGCCTCGCTGGCGACCATGCTGGGCATCGGTTTCAACCACTTCTGGCATGGCGATTCGCCCGAGCGCGGCGGTGATTGCCTCTACATCCAGGGCCATTCGGCGCCCGGCATCTACGCCCGCGCCTTCATGGAAGGCCGCATCACGGAAGAGCAGCTCAACAACTTCCGCCAGGAAGTGGGCGGCAAGGGTCTGAGCAGCTACCCGCATCCCAAGCTGATGCCGGAGTTCTGGCAGTTCCCCACGGTGTCCATGGGCCTGGGGCCCATCATGGCCATCTACCAGGCTCGCTTTCTGAAGTACCTGCATGCCCGTGGCATTGCCGACACCTCCAAGCGCAAGGTCTGGGTGTTCTGTGGCGACGGCGAGATGGACGAACCCGAATCGCTGGGCGCCATCGGCCTGGCGGCCCGCGAAAAGCTCGACAACCTGGTCTTTGTGGTGAACTGCAACCTGCAGCGCCTGGACGGCCCGGTGCGTGGCAACGGCAAGATCGTGCAGGAGCTCGAAGGCGAGTTCCGCGGCGCCGGCTGGAACGTGATCAAGCTGCTGTGGGGCTCCTACTGGGACCCACTCTTGGCACGCGACAAGGACGGCACGCTGCGCAAGATCATGATGGAGATGGTCGACGGCGACTACCAGGCCTGCAAGGCCAACGACGGCGCCTTTGTGCGCCAGCACTTCTTCGGCCGCGACCCCAAGACGCTTGAGATGGTGGCGCGCCTGTCTGACGACGACATCTGGCGCCTGCAACGCGGTGGCCATGACCCGCAAAAGGTCTATGCGGCTTATCACGCGGCTGTGAACCACGAAGGCCAACCCACGGTGCTGCTGATCAAGACCGTCAAGGGCTTTGGGATGGGCAAGAGCGGCGAGGCCAAGAACACGGCCCACCAGACCAAGAAGCTCACCGACGAAGACATCAAGGCCTTCCGCGACCGTTTCAACATCCCCGTGACGGACGAAGACCTGGCGAACCTGCCCTTCATCAAACCGGCCGAGCACACGCCAGAGATGGCCTACCTGCATGCCCGCAGGCAAGACCTGGGCGGCTACCTGCCCAAGCGCCGCCCCAAAGCCGAAGAGACCTTGGTGGTGCCCGAGCTGAGCGCCTTCCAGAACGTGCTGGACGCCACGCCCGAAGGCCGTGAGATCTCGACCACGCAGGCCTTTGTGCGCTGCTTGACGCCGCTCTTACGTGACGCCAACCTGGGCCCCCGCGTGGTGCCCATCCTGGTGGACGAGGCCCGCACCTTCGGCATGGAAGGCCTGTTCCGCCAGATCGGCATCTACAACCCCGAAGGGCAGCAGTACACCCCGGTCGACAAGGACCAGGTCATGTACTACCGCGAAGACAAGGCCGGGCAGATCCTGCAGGAGGGCATCAACGAGGCCGGCGGCATGAGCTCGTGGATCGCGGCGGCCACGTCGTACTCGACGAACAACCGAGTGATGATCCCGTTCTACATCTACTACTCGATGTTCGGGCTGCAACGCATTGGCGATCTGGCCTGGGCGGCTGGCGACATGCAAGCGCGCGGCTTCTTGTTGGGCGGAACTTCTGGCCGTACCACTTTGAACGGCGAAGGCTTGCAGCACGAAGATGGCCACAGTCACTTGATGTCTGCCACTATCCCTAACTGCGTATCTTACGACCCGACTTTTGCATATGAGTTGGCAGTTATTATTCAAGAAGGTTTGCGCCGTATGGTACAAAACCAAGAAGATGTGTAT
>JBEANX010000066.1:0-3464 GCA_041165245.1 Pseudomonadota bacterium | reverse complement strand
TTCTGCGCGATGACGAGTTGATGTACGACCGTGATCAGGCCTTCGGTGGCGCGCAACTGACGCAACTCATCTCGCGCCAGTACGGTTTCTCGTTTGAAGAAGCTGAGTCCAAAAAGCTCTCGGGCGATCTGCCTGAAGATTTCCAACAATCGCTGTTGGTGCCCTTCGTGGACAGCCTCTCTCAAGAGATCGGCCGCGCATTGCAGTACTTCTTCACCAGCACGCCCCACCACAAGGTGCATTACGTGATGCTGGCAGGCGGCACCGCCTCTTTGCCGGGGCTGAAAGAGCGTGTCACCGAGCTCACTGGCTTTGCCTCCATGGTGGTCAACCCCTTCGAAGGCATGAAATTGGGTTCTTCCGTTCGCGAAAGCAAACTGCGGCGTGAAGCGCCTTCTTACCTCACCGCCTGTGGCTTGGCCATGCGGAGGTTCGTCGCATGATCTTGATCAACCTCCTGCCACACCGCGAAGAAAAGCGGCGTCTGCGCAAGCAGGCCTTCTTTGTCGTGTTGGGCATGTCGGTGATGGCTGGCCTGGTGGTGGTCGCCCTCTGGTATGCCTTCCTTCAACAGATGGTCGCTGCCCAAGAGGCCCGCAACGGTCAGTTGTCGACAGCCATCACCAAGTTGGAAGACGAAATCAAGGACGTTGCCAGCCTGAAATCGGAGATCGACTCCCTCAAGGCCCGCCAGAAGGCGGTGGAAGATCTTCAGACCGACCGCAACATCCCGGTGTACCTGCTCAACGAACTGGTCAAGCAGGTTCCGGAAGGGGTCTACCTCAAAGACGTCAAACAAGATGGCAACTTTGTGCTGTTGACTGGCTTGGCTCAGACCAACGAGCGTGTGTCCGAGCTGCTTCGCAACACCGCCTACAACTCGCCCTGGTTGGAAAAACCAGACCTTCAAGAGATCAAGGCCATCACCCTGACGGGCGACAAAAAAGACACTAAGCGACTCTTCGAGTTCTCCGTGAGGTTGGGCATCAAGCGCCCCGAGAAGCTTGACGAGGCCGATTCCAGCGCCCCTGCGCCGGCAGCTCGTGCCTCTGCGGCTGCGCCCGCCTCCAAAGCCTCTGGCACCTGAGCGAGACACGCATGGCGAACAACCTCAATTTCGACCTCAACGCCTGGCTCTTGGACGCTCGGGAGCAGTTCCGTGGCCTCAACCCCAATGAGCCTGGGCAATGGCCTGTTTTGCCCAAGGTGGCTTCTTTCTTGGCGGCTGCCTTGCTGGCGGTGCTGGCGGGCTGGTTTTTGTTGCTCAGTGAGCAGGCAGACATCCTGGACGCTGCACGCGCCAAGGAGCCCGAGCTCAAGCAGGATTACCAGGCCAAGCTCTCACAAGCTGTGAACCTTCCCGAGTTGCGCAAGCAGCGTGTGCAAGTGGAGGAATACGTCACCCAGCTCGAAAAGCAGCTGCCGGGTAAAGCCGAAATGGATGCCTTGCTGTCTGACATCAACCAGGCAGGCATTGGTCGTGGCCTGGAGTTCGAACTCTTCAAGCCTGGCCAGGTGGTCGTCAAGGACTACTACGCGGAGTTGCCCATCGCCATCAAGGTGTCAGGCTCCTTCCACGATTTCGGCGCTTTTGCTTCTGACGTGGCCAACCTTTCTCGCATCGTGACACTGCATGACATGCACATCGCGGGTGCCTCCAAAGACGCAACGGGCGGCCTGATCATGGAGGCCACCGCCCGCACTTACCGCTACTTGGATCCGGCAGAGCTTGAAAGCATTGCTGCCGAGAAGCGCAAGAAAAACAAGGGCAACAAGCCCGATGACAAGGGAGGCAAGCCATGATCCGCCTTCGCCATCAAGCGATCACAGGCGCTGTGCTGTTGCTGGCCTTGGGCCTCTCGGCCTGCTCAGGCCCACAGGATGAACTCGATGCCTGGATGAGCAACGAGCGCAACCAGACCCGCCCAAGGGTGACGCCTTTGTCACCCCCTAGCAAGTTCAACCCTGAGCGCTATCAAGGCGCCGATTCGGTTGAGCCCTTCAGCAACCAGAAGCTGGCCGCAGGTCTGCGCGGTGATGTTCACACGCCTGACCCTCGTTTGGCAGCAGAGTTGAACCGCCGCAAGGAGCCGCTTGAGGCCTTCCCTTTGGACAACGTGTCCATGGTGGGCAGTGTCATGCGCCAGGGCACCCGGTTTGCCTTGCTCAAGGTTGACTCGCTTCTCTATCAGGTCAAGGTGGGCGACTACCTCGGGCAAAACAACGGAAAGATCATGAAGATCACCGAGACAGAACTCTCCATTCAGGAGACCGTGCAGGACGCCACCGGCGGCGAATTGATCCAGCGGCCTGCCGCTTTGCAGCTTCAGGAGGGCGCACAGTGAAGTCACTTCAACGTTTCTTCGGCGTGGGCCTGGTCATGTGGGCCGCGCAGGCTTGGGCCGCCCCAGCCATCCAGAGCATTTCAGCAACACAGCAAGCAGGCGCGGATGTGATTCGCATCGAGCTGTCGGAAGCCTTGTCGGCCGTGCCCCAAGGTTTTGTGATCCAGGCCCCTCCACGCATCGCGATTGACTTGCCTGGCGTTGGCAACGCTGTGGGCCGAAACCTGGTCGAGATCAACCAAGGCAATTTGCGCACCGTGAACGTGGCGCAGGCTGGCGAGCGTACTCGCCTGGTGCTGAACCTGCGCCAGCCCTCCAACTACAAAGCCACCTTGAGTGGCAAGGCCTTGCTCTTGACGCTGGACGCGCCAGCCAGCCAGGCAGCCGTGCCTTCACCCGCGTCTGAGACAGCGGGTCTGGTGCCTGCCAAAGTCACTTTTGCCGAGAACCGCAACCCCTCGCCTCTGGCTTTGAAGGACATCGATTTCCGCCGTGGTCAAGACGGCTCGGGACGTGTGGTGGTGGAGTTGCCCAACAACCAAGTGGGCGTGGATATCAAGCAGCAAGGTCAGTCTTTGGTGGTCGAATTTGCCAAAACCACACTGCCTGACCGCCTGCGCCGTAAGTTTGACGTGACCGACTTTGGCACACCTGTCCAAGGCATGACAGCCACCCAGGCAGGCGATCGTGTGCGCCTGGTGGTGGACCCTCGTGGCGCCTGGGAGCACTCGGCCTACCAGAGTGACAACCAGTTCGTGCTGGAAGTGCGCGCGCAGAAGAACGACCCCAACAAGTTGACCCAAGGGCCTGGCTACGCAGGAGACAAGCTGTCGTTGAACTTCCAGAACATCGAAGTTCGCGCACTGCTGCAGGTCATCGCTGATTTCACCAACTTCAACGTGGTGACCAGCGACACTGTCACGGGCAATGTCACGCTGCGCCTCAAGGACGTGCCGTGGGATCAGGCCCTGGACATCATCATGCAGGCCAAGGGCCTGGGCGTTCGCAAGACCGGCAATGTCCTTTGGATCGCACCAAAGGACGAGATCAATGCCAAGGAGAAGATGGACTTGGAAGCCAAGGCCCAGGTGGCCATTTTGGAGCCATTGCGTACTCAGG
>JBEANX010000065.1:0-3519 GCA_041165245.1 Pseudomonadota bacterium | reverse complement strand
CTGAAGACGTGGCCATGACGGTGCGGGCCCTGCAAGGCTACGGCGTGGGTTTGCTGGGCTTGGTAGCCATCAAGGTTTTGGCGCCGGCCTTTTATGCGCGGCAAGACATTCGCACGCCCGTGAAGATCGCCGTGGGGGTTTTGGTGGCGACCCAGGCACTGAATCTGGTCTTGGTGCCTTACCTGGGTCATGCGGGGCTGGCGCTCTCGATCGGCTTGGGTGCGCTGGTCAACGCCGGCTTGCTGCTCGGGGGCCTGCTCAAGCGGGGCGTCTTCAGGCCTCAGGCCGGCTGGCTGGGCTTTGCACTGAAGATTGCCCTGGCCAACACTGTGCTGGGCTTGGCCCTGGCCTGGGCGGCCAAGAACATCGACTGGCTGGGTATGCAGGCGCAGTGGGGTCAACGTGCCGGCGCCATGGCCTTGGTTTTGGCCGGCGTGGCCACGGTCTACTTTGCCGTTTTGCTGGCCTGTGGCCTGCGGCCGCGCCAGTTCATGCGCCGCGGCTGACCTACACTGGTGCGAATGGCTGGACACCTGCATTTTGAAGCGCCCAGCGCGCTGGACTACTTCTCTGCCTTGGTGGCTCAGGATCAAGGCTTCCCGCTGCTGGAAGCCGCGGTGGCCATCGCCCAGGACGACGAGCCGGGCTTGGACGTGCAGGGCGTGCTGGCGCGGGTGGATGAACTGGCCCGGCGCCTGAAAACACGCCTGTCTGTTGATGCCTCGCCGCTGCAAAGGCTGCGGCTTCTGAACCGATTTTTCTTCCATGAGTTGGGGTTTGCCGGCAACGTCAACAACTACTACGACCGGCGCAACAGCCTGCTGCCGGCCGTGCTGGAGAGCCGCCGTGGCATCCCCATCACGCTGGCCGTGCTCTACATGGAAATCGCCGGGCAGGCGGGGTTGAAAGCCCACGGCGTTTCCTTCCCGGGCCATTTTCTGGTCAAGGTCACCATGCCGCGCGGTGAAGTCGTGCTGGACCCTTTCAGCGGCGTTTCGCTGTCGCGTGAAGACCTGGAAGAACGCCTGCAGCCTTACCGCGAGCAGCGCGGTGCACTGGGTGACGACGAAGTGCCCTTGGGCCTGTTTTTACAGGCCTGTTCTGAACGCGACCTGATCGCCCGCATGTTGAACAACTTGAAAGAGATCCACCGCAGCCACTGCGACTGGTTGCGCCTGGAAAGGGTACAGGCGCGCCTGGTGCTGCTGTTGCCCACGGCCTGGGAAGAGCGGCGAGACCACGCCTTGGCGCTGGCCGAATTGGGTGCGCACGCACGCGCAGCGCAAGCCTTGGCGCTCTACCTGCAGCACCGGCCCGAAGCCTGGGATGCCGACGCCCTGCGGCGCCACCTGGTCGCCTGGCAAAGGGCCCACTAGCCCATGAAACAAATTCCCTTGGCCATAGGCCCTGAGAACCAAGCCCGCTTTGACAACTTCATGCCCGGCGCCAATGGCGCTGCGCTGGCACATTTGATGAGCCTGGGCCAGTCGGCCCCCCCGGTCTACCTGTGGGGCCCTGGTGGTAGCGGCAAGACGCACCTGTTGCAGGCGCAGGCCGCGCGGGTGCAGGCGGCAGGGCAGCGTGTGGCATGGTTCGACGCCCAAGACCACCAGCCCTGGGAGGTTCAGCCCGGCTGGTCCTTGGTGGTGGTGGATCGCTGCGAGATGCTGGACGAGGCCAACCAACGAGCTGCTTTTGCACTTTTCGAAGACGCCAGCCTGCACGGTGTGCAGTGGCTTGCTGCAGGACGCCTGCCGCCAGTGGACTTGCCGATCCGCGATGACCTGCGCACCCGCTTGGCCTGGGGCCATGTTTTTGCGCTGCAGGCGCTGCCCGACGCTGAGACCCGCGCCGTCCTGCGCCGCGAAGCAGATCGGCGTGGCATTTTTCTGAGCGACGAGGTGATGGGCTACCTGCTTGCCCGGTTCGAGCGCGATCTGGGCCACTTGATGCGCCTGCTGGACCGCCTGGATCGCTTCGGTTTGGCTCAAGGCAGCCGCATCACCGTGCCCTTGGTGCGCCAGATGCTGGCTGACGAAGGCGTGGACGAGGGTCCCGAGGCATGAGGTTGACGCTGTTTGACCTGGACGGGACCCTGCTGCAAGGTGATTCTGACCATGCCTTTGGCGAATGGGTCATCAACCAAGGTTGGGCGCAGCGCCAGGCCTACCAGGCCCGCAACGACGCGTTTTATGCCGACTATCTGGCGGGCCGCCTGGACATCCACGCCTACATCGACTTTGCGACCGAGGCCTGGCGTGACCGGCCATCGCAAGAACTGACAGACGCGCAATGGGGCTTCATGCACCAAGTGATCGAACCGCAGTTGCACCCCGCTGCCTTGGACCTGGTGCAGGGCCACCTGAGGGCCGGCGACTGCGTGGCCCTGGTGACGGCCACCAACGACTTCATCACCCTCCCCATCGCTCAGCGCCTGGGCATCCAGAACCTGCTGGCCACCGAGCTGGCGCGAGACCCGTTGGGCCGTGTGCTGGGCACGATTGCCGGCACGCCTTGCTTCCGAGAGGGCAAAATCAACCGGGTGGAGCAGTGGTTGGCCGATCGCGGCCAGCGCCTCTCAGACTTTGAGCGCTGCACGTTTTACAGCGACTCCACCAACGACCTGCCGCTGCTTGAGCGCGTCAGCCACCCCGTGGCCACCAACCCCAGCCCTGCGCTGGAGCGCATCGCCAGCGAGCGAGCTTGGCCCGTACTGAAGCTGTTCACATGATCAAAAAATTCATCAATCGCTTGCTGGGCAAGGGCGAAAGCCCCAGTGCTGCGCCAGCTGTTCCCATCATTCCCCTGGGGGCGCGTGTTGAGGTGCCTGCGGCCGAGCACCAGATTGACGCAACGCTGCTAGACGCCAACGCGGTGCGTGTGGTGAAGACACTCAAGGACGCCGGTTATGAGGCCTACATCGTCGGTGGCGCCGTGCGTGACTTGCTGGTCGGCCTGCGGCCCAAGGACTTTGATGTGGCCACCAACGCCACGCCCGAGCAGGTCAAGGCGCTGTTTCGCCGGGCCTTCATCATCGGCCGCCGGTTTCGTCTGGTCCACGTGATCTTCGGCCGCGGCCGCGAACACGAGGTCATTGAAGTTTCCACTTTCCGCGCCTACCTGGACGCCGCGGCGGCCGAGCAGGTGGCTGGCAACGAGAAGACCAGCAAGTCGCAGATGGCCGACAAGACCCACGTGGTGGACGCCGAGGGCCGAGTGTTGCGCGACAACGTCTGGGGCCCGCAGATCGAAGACGCGGCGCGGCGTGACTTCACCATCAACGCCATGTACTACGACCCCAACACCCAGGTGGTGGTGGACTACCACGGCGGCCTGGCCGACGCCCGTGCACGGGTGCTGCGCATGATCGGTGACCCCGAGCTGCGCTACCGCGAAGACCCGGTGCGCATCATTCGCGTCGTGCGCTTTGCGGCCAAGTTGGGCTTTGCGCTGGAACCGGGCACCTTGAAGCCGGTGCGCGCCATGTCGGCCTTGTTGGCCAATGTGCCCATCTCGCGG
>JBEANX010000064.1:0-2878 GCA_041165245.1 Pseudomonadota bacterium | reverse complement strand
TGAACACGCTGGTCATCGGCGCGGGCACCACGGGCACCTTGCTGGGCTGCATGCGCCACCTCCATGAAGCCGCGCCCGGCGTGCGCGTCGTGGCGGTTGACTCGGTGGGCTCGGTCACCTTCGGCGGCGCGCCCAGCCCGCGCAAACTGCCAGGCATTGGCACGGCCGTTCGCCCTGCCCTGGCCGATCAGGTGGACGCCATCCAGCGCCCCATGCTGCACATGGTCGAAGAGCCTGACACCGTGCGCATGTGCCACCGTTTGCTGCGCCAACACGGCTTGCTTTTGGGGGCTTCCACAGGCACCGTGCTGTGCGGCCTTGAAATCGAGGCCCGACGTGCACCAGCGGGCAGCACCCTGGTGGCCATCTCGCCCGATGGTGGTGAGCGCTACCTTGACACGCTTTACAACGCCGAATGGCTGGCCAAGACCTGGCCTCAACACTTCGGGGCACTTGCAGATGCGTGCATTGCGCCCATCGAAGCGGGCCATTGCCTGGTCGAGGCAGCGTGACCCGCGGCACCTGAGCCAGAACCTACCCAATGCTTTTCACGCCAGCGGAATGCTGGCGTCTCCATGTGCCCCACCATGTCCCTGATCACCGACTCTGAAATCGACACCCTGCTCAGCCAGAACCGCAGCAAGGTGCTGCAACTGGTGGAGGGCGCCTACCGCTTGTTTGACCAAGGCCAGGCCATCGAGGTCGAGCCCTCCTACCTGCGCCCGCCGCACGATGCACGCGCCCGCATCATCGCCAAGCCGGCTTGCCTGTACGGCGAACAACCCGTGGCCGGCCTGAAATGGATCGCCAGCTTCCCGGGCAATGTGGCGCAAGGCCTGCCGCGCGCTTCTGGCGTGCTCACCCTGAACAGCATGGACACCGGCCGCGCCATCGGACAACTGGAGTGCGCCGCCATCAATGCCCACCGCACCTCGGCCTCGGCCGTGATGGCCCTGGGCAAGCTGCACCCCCGCGAGGGCAAGGCCCTGAGCATCGCGATCGTGGGCACTGGCGTGATTGCCCTGGAATGCGCCAAGTACCTGGTGCATGAGGGCTGGGCGCCTTCCACTTGGCTGCTGCACGACCTCGACGCCACACGCCTGCAAGCCTTCGCCCAGGCCCTGCAAGCCTTGACACCAGCCGTGCCGGTCAAGGCCATGGCAGCCTGCAACGACGCCGTGCTTGAGGCCGACATCAGCGTGTTCGCCACCTCGGCAGGCGTGCCCCACTTGGGCGGCATCCGCCTGAGGGCGGATCAGACTGTGCTGCACATCTCACTGCGCGACTTGCAAAACGATGTCATCGAACAGGCGGCCAACTTCGCCGACAGCGCCGAGCTGGCCTTCACCCACGCCACGTCGCTAAACTTGGCCGAGCAAGAGGCCGGGCACCGGCACTTCTACTCGGGCGACATCGGCACCGTGCTGCAGGGCCAACGCCCTGAGGGCAAGCCCGTGATCTTCTCGCCCTTTGGCATGGCCATCCTTGACCTGGCCGTCGGTCAGTGGGCCTTGCAAAACTTGCGCTGATTCAGGGCATGCCCGGCTAGGGCTGAGCCAACCAGGTGGCCAGCTCAGCGGCCGAGCGCACGCCCAGCTTGGAGAACACGCGGGCGCGATGCACCTCCACCGTTCGCACAGCGATGTGCAGCTCGTCACCAATGACCTTGTTGAGCTTGCCGGCGGCCACACGGGCCATGACCTCTCGCTCGCGCTCGCTGAGGCTGGCCAGGCGAGCCTTCTTTTCAGCCTGTCGTGCGTCGTCCATTAGCATGGCACCCTCAACGGCCAAGGCCTGCTCCACACGATCGACCAGGGTGTTGTCGCTGTAGGGCTTCTCCATGAAATCAAAAGCACCTTTCTTGAGGGCTTCAACCACCATGGGGATGTCGCCATGCCCACTCAGGAACAAGAGTGGGTTGCGGATGCCTTGCTCCAGCAGCTTTTCATGCAGGATCAAGCCAGACATGGGCTCCATGCGCACGTCCACCAGGAACACGCCTCGGACGGGTTTGGTCACTGCGTCCAGGTGCGCCAGCAAGGCGGGGCCCGACGCGAAGCTGAACACCAGCAGGCCGCGTGAACCCAGCAAGAAGGCCAGGGCATCGCGCACCACGGCTTCGTCGTCGACCAGAAACACCACACCTTGCGGGTTCGCGCTCATTCCTGCTCCTCTGTCATGTCGTCTGGGGTGCTGCAAGGCACCGTGAATGAAAAGACGGCGCCGCCGCCTGTGGCATCTTGCGCATCCAGCGCGCCGTAGTGCATCTCGATGATCGAGCGGCAAATGGCCAAGCCCATGCCCATGCCTTCGGCCTTGGTTGAATAAAACGGTGCGCACAAGGTCTCGATGGTCTGGCCCGCCAGGCCTGGGCCCTTGTCATGCACCGACACTTTGACAAAGCGACCGCCGCTGGCCAGTTCCGTCTGCACATGCAGGCGCTTGACACCCTCACCTGGCATGGCGCCCATGGCATCGCAGGCATTGCGGATCAGGTTGGCTGCCACTTGTTCGATGAGGATGATGTCGGCATAAACCGTGGGCAACTGCGCATCGAGCTGGCTAGACACCGTGATGGCATGGCGCGTGACCTCTCGGCGCAGCAAGACCATGGCTGAGCGCACCACTTCATTGATGTCGCACGCTTCACGCTGAGGTTCACGGCGGGTGAGGAACTCCCGGATGCGCTTGACGATTCGGCCTGCATGCGAAGCCTGCTCACCCATGCGCTGCAGGGCCCCCATCACCATCAGGTCTGTGCCACCCTGGCGGGTCAAGGCATTGAGCACGCCGGCGTTGTAGCTGGCAATGGCCGATAGCGGCTGGTTCAACTCATGCGCCAGCGTGGAGGCCACCTCGCCCAGCATGGTCAAGCGTG
>JBEANX010000063.1:0-4099 GCA_041165245.1 Pseudomonadota bacterium | reverse complement strand
GTCCACCTCATGAGGAACACCCGCGGGGTAATGCTTGAGCCAGATCTTGGAATCGTTCATGCGCACACTCAGCCTGCCTTGTCAGTGGTGTGATCTTCCTCCCAAGAGAGCCCCCCTTGTCTAGGGGGTTCCCAGCATGTACGGATCAGAAAGCGGATGGGAATTTCGGCCAGATGTCACGCCTTATCGGGGCTTTGATGCACGCGCATGAACGCCATCATTTCGGCACTGATGCATGCACACACATGCACCAGCCGCCGCCCCGGGTGACACGCGCTTTGCCAGCGCGTGCCGCAGTCCCAACGGGCGGGCCTTCACCGAAGCCAGACCGCACGCCAGACCGCACCCCGAGGGCACCCATTGAATGGCTCTGCTCAAGGATGTCTCAAGCATGTGGAACCCCTTCCAACAGCTCAGCGTGGCCGCCCGCTTGAAGCTGCTGTCGGTCTTGTCGGTGTCAACCGTGCTGGGCGTGGCCCTGGCGCTGTTGTGGACCATGCACGAACAACAGATGGCCGACCGCCGCCAAGCCGTGCGACAGACGGTCGAGGTGGCCCACAGCCTGATCAGCCACTACGGCAAGCTCGCCGAGAAAGGCCTGATCGACGAGGCCACGGCCAAGCGACAAGCCATCGCCGCGCTCGACGCCATGCGCTACGACCAGCGCGAGTATTTCTGGGTGAACGACATGGACGTGCGCATGGTCCACCACCCCATCAAGCCCCAGCTCGATGGCACTTCGGTGGCCGAGGTCAAAGACCCCAAAGGCGTGGCGCTGTTCCAGCGTTTTGTGAGCACCGTGCGCGAGCAAGGCCAAGGCTTTGTGGCTTATCAGTGGCCCAAACCAGGCGAGAAGGACCCGGTGGACAAGGTCTCGTTTGTGAAGGGCTATGCGCCTTGGGGCTGGGTGGTGGGCTCAGGCCTGTATGTCGATGACATCGCCAAGGCTTTTGCGGCGCATGCCTTCCAGGTGATGCTGGGCGTGCTGGCCTCCGCCTTGGTGATGGGCTGGCTCACCCTGCGCACCACACGCCGCCTGAGTGCAGGGGTGAAGCAGGCGGTGGACATGGCCGAGGCCATCGCCCAGGGCGACATCCGGGAGCGCCGCATCGAGCCGCACTGGCAAGCGGGCCGCGACGAGATCTCGCGCCTGCTCAAGGCCATGCAGCGCATGGGCGCCAGCTTGCACCAGACGGTCTCGAGCGTTCAGCAAACGGTCGACAGCGTGGCCCTGGCCAGCCAACAGATCGCGGCGGGCAACCAGGACTTGTCGCAGCGCACCGAGCAAGCGGCCTCCTCGCTGCAACACACGGCCTCGTCGATGGACGAGCTCAGCGCCTCGGTGCGCAGCAACAGCGGCTCCTCGCAAGCCGCGCAGCAGATGGCGGGCGAAGCGTTTGAGCAAGCGCGCCAAGGGGCGCAGATGGTCACTGGCGTGGTGCAGAAGATGGACGCCATCCACACCAGCGCCCGCAAGATCAGCGAGATCATCACTGTGATCGACGGCATCGCCTTCCAGACCAACATCCTGGCCCTGAACGCCGCCGTTGAGGCCGCCCGCGCTGGCGAACAGGGCCGGGGTTTTGCCGTGGTGGCGGGCGAAGTGCGCCTGCTGGCACAACGCAGTGCCCAAGCCGCCAAGGAGATCAAGAACCTGATCAGTGCCTCAACCGAACAGGTCGAAGGCGGCAGTGCCATGGTGCATGAGGCGGGTGACACCATGGCCCGCATCGAAGCCTCGGTGGCCCGAGTGACCCGCCTGATCGAAGACATTGCTGCCTCGACCCAATCGCAAAACGATGGCGTGAGCCACATCCACGAGGCCGTTGGCAGCCTGGACCAGATGACCCAGCAGAACGCGGCCCTGGTGGAGGAATCAAGCGCCGCAGCGGCCAGCTTGCGCGATCAGGCGCATGCTTTGGCCGCGGTCGTTCGGCAGTTCAGGGTGGCAGGCTGATCAAGCACCCGCCCTGCCCCAGCTTTCAGCGCAGCACAGCAGCGAAGGCCTCGGCCACGCGGTCCACGTTGTTGGCGTTCAAGCCGGCGGCGCACATGCGGCCTGAGCGCAGCACGTACACGCCATGCTCTTCGCGCAATGCATCGGCCTGGGCCAAGCTCACGCCGGTGTAGCTGAACATGCCGCGCTGGTCGATGAAGTAGCGCACATCGCGGCCAGGCAATTGCGCCACCACGCCGTCGTACAGACGGTGGCGCATCACCTTGATGCGCTCGCGCATGGCCGTGAGCTCATCCGCCCACACCTGGCGCAGCTCAGGCGTTTGCAGCACACGGGCCACGATCTGGGCGCCATGCGTGGGCGGGCTTGAATAGTTGCGGCGCACGGCCGACATCAATTGTCCGGTGACCAACTGGGCCTGGGCTTTGTCGGGGCAAACCACGCTCAAGCCACCCACGCGCTCGCCATACAGCGAGAAGCTCTTGGAGAACGAGTTGGCCACGAAGAAGCTCACGCCGGCATCGGCCAAGGCGCGCAGGGCAAAGGCGTCTTCCTCGATGCCGTCGCCAAAGCCTTGGTAGGCAATGTCCAGGTAGGGCAGCAAGTGGCGGCGCTTGAGCACCTCGATCAGTTGCAGCCACTGGGCATTGTTCAAGTCCACACCCGTGGGGTTGTGGCAGCAAGCGTGCAGCAGCACGATGCTTTGAGCCGGCAGGCCATCGATGGCCTCGAGCATGGCGTCAAAGCGCAGGCCCTTGGTCTCGGGGTCGTAGTAAGGGTAGGTGTTGACCTGAAAGCCTGAGCCTTCGAACATGGCACGGTGGTTGTCCCAGGTGGGGTCGCTCACCCACACTTGCGAATCAGGAAAATAGCGCTTGAGGAAATCACCCCCCACCTTCAAACCGCCCGAACCACCCAAGGTCTGGAGGGTGGCGATGCGGCCGCTGGTGACGGCCTCATGCGTGGTGCCAAACAAGAGGTGCTGCACGGCCTCGCGGTATGCGGGGTGGCCCGTCATGGGCAAATAGGGCTTGGGGCCCACGCTGGCCAGCAGCGCTTCTTCAGCCTGGCGCACCGCGTTCATCACGGGCAGGCGGCCTTCGTTGTCGAAGTAGATGCCGATGCTCAGGTTGATCTTGCCCGTGCGCGGGTCTTTCTGGAAGTCTTCGTTGAGCGTGAGGATGGGGTCGCCGGGGTAGGCGTCGACGTGCTTGAACATGAGTTTGGCTCCAGGGGCAATGGGGCGAATTATGAAGGCGCCGAGGCCCTGCCCCCTAGCCTTAGGGGCCCCGCAAGCGGGCCCTAGCTTGAACTAGGGGAGGCCCTAGTTCGAAGGATGTGGGGCACAGGCTGGCTGCCTACAGTCCAACCCCATCGGCCCTGCACAACGTTCAAGCGCAAAGGCCGGTGACCCCCATCAACCTCGATCAACCCAACAGGAGATCACCATGACCCAAACCACCAAGACCGCTGCCCGCGCCAGCCTGAGCCAACTGCAAGGCCTGGCCACCCAAGGCGTGGAGCGCGCCCTGGCCGCCCGCATGACCGAACTGAACGCCGAGCAAGTGCAAGCCGTGAGCGGCGGCGCTGTGTCGCCCGCCCTGAGCCTGGCCGTCTCCAGGCGCTACCTGATCAACGGGATCATCAACCCTGAGATCCTCAAGCAGATGCAGAACGGTGGCATCAACCAAGCCGTCGTCAACCCTGGCCTGAACACCAGCCTGCCCGGCGCTGGCGTCTCTGCCCAAGGCATCCTCATCGGCATCTGAGCGCCCGTGACCTGCTTTTGATCCACACCTCAGCGTCCACGGAGCCCACCATGAAGCCCAACGTTCCTGCCTGCCCCAGTGCCCAGCATCAACTGCCTGGGGCCAAGGTCTTTGCCGTGATTGGCGGCACCGTGGCGCTGCCTGAGGTGACTTACCTCGAAGAGGCCATCGAGGTCACACCGGAGGTCATCGCCATGACAGCCCCGGTGGACCCGGCCGAAGTCTTTCGCATCAGCGCACCGTGTGCGCAAAGCACCGAATGCTGGCACTTTGACGACGCCAAGCACCAATGCCGCCTGGCCCGCCGCACCGTGCACTTCGCGCCCGTGGTGGTCAGCAAACCGCCGCGCTGCGCCATCCGCACCACCTGTGT
>JBEANX010000062.1:0-6381 GCA_041165245.1 Pseudomonadota bacterium | reverse complement strand
CCTGGAAGACCAGCGTGACCTGAGCAAACTGGCCGCCTACTTTCGCGAGCGGGCCGAAGGCGGCGTGGGCCTGATCGTGACCGGGGGCTTTGCGCCCAATGTGTCGGGCTGGGTCAAGCCTTTCGCCGGCACCTTGGCGCATGCCTCAAGCGCGCGCCGTCATGAGGTGGTCACCCGCGCCGTGCACGAAGCGGGGGGCCAGATCGCCTTGCAGATCCTGCATGCGGGGCGCTATGCTTACCACCCGCTGGCGGTGGCTCCTTCGCGCATCAAATCGCCCATCTCGATGTTCACGCCCTGGGCCTTGTCCAGCCAAGGTGTGCAAAGACAGATCGACGCCTTTGTGCGCACCGCCTGCCTGGCCCGCGATGCGGGCTACGACGGCGTGGAGATCATGGGCTCGGAGGGCTACCTGATCAACCAGTTCCTGGCCAGCCACACCAACCAGCGCAGCGATGTGTGGGGCGGCGATTTCAGCCATCGCATGCGCCTGCCGGTCGAGATCGTGGCCCGCGTGCGCGAAGCCGTGGGGCCCGACTTCACCGTGCTGTACCGCCTTTCGCTGGTCGATTACGTGCCCGATGGCTGCACCTGGGACGAGACCCTGCAACTCGCCCAGGCCGTGGCCCGAGCGGGCGCCACCCTGATCAACACGGGCATTGGCTGGCATGAGTCGCGCATCGCCACCATCGCCACCAGCGTGCCCAGGGCTGCCTTTGCGCAGCTCACGCGCCAACTGCGCGAGGGCTTGCGCGAAGTGGGGCTGAGCACACCGGTGATCGCGTCCAACCGCATCAACACGCCCGAAGTGGCCGAGCAAGTGCTGGCCGATGGCTGCGCCGACATGGTCTCCATGGCGCGCCCCCTGCTGGCCGACCCCGCCTTTGTGCACAAGGCCATGCAGGGGCGCGCCAGCGAGATCAACACCTGCATCGGCTGCAACCAGGCCTGCCTGGACCATGTCTTCAAGAACCAGCTGACCTCCTGCCTGGTCAACCCCCAGGCCTGCCGCGAAACCGAGATCACGCTGCGCCCGGCCTCGGAAGGCCGCCGCATCGCGGTGGTGGGTGCGGGCCCCGCAGGCTTGAGCGCCGCCACCCTGCTGGCCGAGCGGGGCCATGAGGTGAGCCTGTTCGAGCAAGGCGAGCAGGTGGGCGGCCAGTTGCGCCTGGCGTGCCAGGTACCCGGCAAAGAAGAGTTCAAGGAAACGCTGCGCCACTTCGAGCAAAAGCTCAAAGACACCGGCGTGCAGTTGCACCTGCGCATGGCGGCCAGCCCTGAGCTGTTGATGGCCTTTGACGAGGTCATCGTGGCCACGGGCGTGCGGCCACGCAGCCCTGGCATCCCAGGGCAAGACCACCCCAAGGTGCTGAGTTACGAGGACGTGCTGAGCGGACGCGTCAAGCCTGGCGCCCGCGTGGCCGTGGTGGGCGCAGGCGGCATCGGCTTTGATGTGGCCGAGTTCCTCGTGCATGGCGACGCGCCGCCTTTGGGCCTGCCCTGCTGGCAGCAACAGTGGGGCGTGATGGACCCCGCCTTGGCCCGAGGCGGCTTGTCACCCCAAGGCCCCATGCCCAGCCTGCCGCAACGGCAAGTCACGCTGCTGCAGCGCACGCCAGGGCCCCTGGGCAAGAAGCTGGGCAAGACCACGGGTTGGATCCACCGAGCACACCTCAAGCTCAAGCAGGTGCAGATGATCGGCGGGGTGAACTACGAGCGAATCGCCGACCAAGGCCTCATGATCAGCTTTGGCAAAAAGCGCGAACGCCCCATGTGGATCGAGTGCGACCACATCGTGCTGTGCACCGGCCAGTTGCCGCGCCGTGAACTGGCCGAAGCCTTGAGCGACTTGGGCGTGAAGGTGCACGTGATCGGGGGGGCGCACCAGGCTGGCGAGCTCGATGCCAAGCGTGCCATCGAGCAGGCCACGCGGCTGGCCGCCACGCTTTGAACGCACCCAACACCCAGGCGTTTGGATCCCTCAGCGCGCGGCGTCGTTCCCGTCATTCGCGTTGAGCGAGGTGTTCAGGAAGAGCTTGAAGGGCCCGACCGATCGGACGGGGTCTTCCTCTTGCGGCACATGGCTCAGCGCCTCAAAGGTGACGATCTGGGCGCCGCTGATGTCGGTCACAAACTGCTGCGCCACGCTGGTGGGGATGAGGTGATCCTCCGCGCCCCAGAGGATCAAGGTGGGCTGGCTCACACGTTTGATCTCTCGGGCCAACTCACCGCCTTTGTTTTGCGCAAAGCGGTCACGCAGGGCTTGGCGGTTGCCTTCGCGCAAGGCCATCTCGTAGTAGCGATCGACCAGCTCCGGCGTCACTCGGTCGGGCTTGGCATAGACGTTCTTCACACTGGATTCGATCGTGCGGCGCGGCAACACGCGGCTGGTCAGCCAGGCGAGGTCTGGGTTGGCGGCGAGCTTGAAGCCAATGGGCACCGAGGTGGCTTGGTTGGGGTAGCCGCCTGAGTCGATCAGCACCAAGCGCGAAACCCGCTCGGGGAAATCCACCGCCGTTTTCCAGGCAATGGCCCCGCCCAAGGAGTTGCCCACCAGCGTCACACGCTGCAGCTTCATCGCGTCAAAAAAAGCCGCCATGAACTGTGAGTAGCGCGGCAAGGTGTAGATGCGGTCCACACTGGGGCCGGTGAGGCCAAAGCCCGGCAGGTCGAGCGTGATGACGCGGTGCTCGCCCTTGAGCTGCGCCACCCAACCCTCCCAGGTGTGCAGGCTGGCGGCGGTGCCGTGAAGCAGCACGATGGGCTCGGCATCGTCACGCGGGCCTTCGTCACGCATGTGCACTTGAAGGCCTTCCACGGTGATGAAGGCCGATGGGGCCGGGGCCCAGCGGGCCTTGAGCGAATCGACAGGTCGGTCAGGCGCCCAGCTCATGGCCAGGAAGCTGCCCACCAGCACCAACACGATGGCCAGCAACAGGCCCAGGGTTTTGAACAAGCGCTTCATGAGACCCTGCCCACCCAGCTCAAGGGCGCGTTGCGCATGAACCAACCCACCAGCGTCCAAGGCCAGGCGGGCACGCAGGCCTTGGCCGGCTCGCGCTCGATGGCCGCCACCATGGCCCTGCAACCCGATTCGGTGTCAACCATCAGAGATGTCTTCTGGGCCTTGCTGCTCAGTTCGGTCTCGATGTAGCCCGGGAAGAGGGTGGTGACTTGGATGGGCGTGCGCATCAGGTCAGCACGGATGCCTTCGGTGAGGTGGGCCAGCCCCGCTTTGGTGGCTGCATAGGTGGTCAGGTTGCGGCCCAGCCCCCGCATGGCGCTCATGGACGAGATGCTCACCAGGTGGCCACTGTTTTGCTCGCGGAAGATCTCCACCGCGGCTTCGCACTGCGCCAGGGCCGCGATGAAGTTGGTCTGCGCGGTCTGCAGGTTCGCGTCAAAGCGGCCTTTGCCAATCGGTTGGCCTTTGCCCAAGCCCGCATTGACGATGACACGGTCGATGTTGCCGAACTCGGCCTTGAAGGCCTTGAACACCTCGAACACCTGGGCGTGGTCGTTGACGTCCAGCGCTTTGATGGACACACGCACCTTGGGGTGCTTGGCTTTCAGCTCTTGCTGGAGGGCCAGCAGGCGGTCGGTGCGGCGTGCGCACAGGGCCAGGTCACGGCCCATGGCGGCGAACTGGCGGGCCATGCCCTCGCCCAGGCCGGAGCTGGCGCCGGTGATCAAGATGGTTTGTCGACGGGGCATGAGCAGTCCTTTGAAATCTCTCAACGAAAGGTCAGCGGTAAGTCAGCATGCCAGGCTGGCCGCCTTCGAGGTGCGAATGCTCGTTCACCGAGATCAGGTGCAGGCCGTCGCGGCCCGCGAGCACCTTGGTGATGCCTGCATTGGCCAGCGTCCAATTGATGCTGAAGGCCTGCGCATCGCTCAGGCCTAGCAGGTGCGCACAGATCACGCTGATGGTGCCGCCGGAGGTGAAAACCAAGGTCGTGCCCTTCGGGGGCGTCTGCTTGACCAGGTCATCCAACGCCCGCACGCAACGCAGCTTGAACACCGACCAGGGCTCTTTGTATTCGTCGTCGTGGTTGCCGCCCACCCAGCGGCTCACCGCGTCCTGGAAGAACTTCTGGAAGGCGCGGCGTGGGTCACCCGTGGCGGCCATCTCGCCCATCATGACCAGCTTGTCCACGTAGCGGGGCTCGGCCACTTCGATCACGTTTTCGTGGTCGAACTCGTTGACGCCTTCATGCGTCTGCAAGGGCAGCTCGGCGCTCAAGGCCAGCTCGCTCAAGGCGCCTTGCGCCGTCTCGCGGTGGCGCTGCATGGAGCCTGCGATCAGCACCTCTGGAACCACGCCACGCGCTTTGAGGGCGCGGCCCAACACGCGGGCCTGTTCATGGCCCGTGGCCGAAAGCTGGTCGTAGTTATTGCTGCCAAACGAGGCCTGGCCGTGGCGCAAAAGGTAGATGGCACCCATGTGTGTCTTTCAGTTCAGCGCTTGGCCTGCTTGATCAAGGCCTTGCAGCGCCAATCCAGGTAGTTGACCAGCACCCAAAAGCGCTTGAAGGCCGGGTTGCGCGTCTGCTTGTGGTGGTAGCGGAAGTAGATCTGCTGCACGATCACGGCCAGGCGGAACAGGCCATAGACCTCGTAGAAGACCCAGTCGCTGGGGTGGCTCAGCTTCAAGCCGCTCTTGTCCAAGTAGTACTCAACCACTTCAGGCCTGCGCAACATGCCGGGCAGGTGTGTGGGCTGGCGACGCGTGGCTTTGAGCAGGGCATTGTCGTCGTCATGGATCCAGTAGGCCAGGGCGTTGCCCAGATCCATGAGCGGGTCACCCAGGGTGGCCATTTCCCAGTCGAGCACGCCGATCACGCGCGTGGGCTCATCCTCGGCCAGCACCACGTTGTCCAGGCGCCAGTCGTTGTGGATCACGACATTGGCCACGTCCTGCGGTGTGCGCTCTTTCAGCCAGGCCATCACATGGCTGTAGCTGGGCACATTCCAAGTTTTGGCCTTGGTGTAGCGCTCGCTCCAGCCATCGATCTGGCGCTTGCAATAGCCGCTGCCCTTGCCCAGGCTTTGCAGGTCAGGGCCTTGCACGGGCACCTGGTGCAAGGCCACCAGTTGGTCGAGCACCTTGGTGCACAGCTGGCGTGTGGTGGCCGCATCCAGGGCCAAGCCCTTGGGCATGTTCTTGCGCGGGATGATGCCGGCGATGCGCTCCATCACATAGAACTCGCTGCCGGTGATGGCCTCGTCCTCACACAAGCCCACCATGGTGGGCACCACGGGGTAAACAGGCTTGAGCGCGCGCTGCACGCGGAACTCGCGGCCCATGTCGTGCGCGCCCTTGGCCTTGGTGCCAGCCGGTGGGCGGCGCAGGATGTAGTCGCCGTTGGGGTACTTCAAACGGTAGGTCCAGTTGGACGCACCGCCTGAGAACTGCGTGAGCTCAGGCGTGCCATCCAGCGCCTTGCCCAGCGCCTGAACTTGCGCTTTCAGCCAAGCATCCACTGCTTCCAGCTTGAGCTCTTCTCCAGGGCGAACGCTGCCGCCTTGATCTTGCAAAGTCTTGTTCATCAAAGTCGTTGTTTATCGAGCATCAAGGCGACGTTGGATGGGGCGCCGTGAGCCAGTGCGCCTCGCCGCGGGATCGCAGGCAAGGCGCAAACCACAGACATGGCAGCGCCATGGCGAGGATTTGCAACGCAGCAGGCGGCCCGCGGAGAGGATGCGCTGGCCACGGGGACGTGTTCAGCGTTGACTCATCATTTCATCACACCGTACTTCATCAGCTCCAGGCGGGCGATCATGCCCTTGTGGACTTCGTCAGGGCCATCGGCCAAGCGCAAGGAGCGGGCCTGGTTGAAGAAGGCCGTCAATGGCGTGTCGTGCGAGACGCCCATGCCGCCGTGCATCTGGATGGCAAAGTCCACCACGTCCTGCAGCATCTGCGGGGCCACCACCTTGATGGCCGACACATCGGTCAATGCGGCCATCACGCCCAGGTTGTCAATCTTCCAGGCCGCTTGCAGCGTGAGCAAACGCGCCTGATCAATCGCCACACGGGCGTCGGCAATGCGCTCGCGGTTGCCACCCAGGTTGATCAGTTGCTTCTTGAAGGCCGTGCGCTCCACACCGCGCTTGATGGCCAGCTCCAGCGCCTTTTCAGCGGCGCCAATGCAGCGCATGCAGTGGTGGATGCGCCCTGGCCCCAATCGGCCCTGAGCGATCTCAAAGCCCTTGCCAGGACCGGCAATGAAGTTGGCCACAGGCACGCGCACATTGATGAAGTGCACCTCGCCATGGCCGTGGGGTTCGTCGTACTCGCCAAACACGGGCAGCATGCGTTTGATCTCGACACCCGGCGTGTCCATGGGCACCAGCACCATGGAGTGCTGGCTGTGGCGG
>JBEANX010000061.1:0-6496 GCA_041165245.1 Pseudomonadota bacterium | reverse complement strand
TGTATGTCTCTGACGTGCAGCTGCCTGCTGAAGAGTTGGCCCAGCACTTGAGCGATGCCGTCAAGCCTGCCATCGCGGCCTTGGCCAAGCGCCTGGAAACCGCCGCCTGGGACAAGGCTGGCGTGGCCGCGGCCATGAAAGAAACGCTCACCGAGTTCGGCCTGAAGATGCCCTTGGTGGCCATTCCCGTGCGCCTGCTGGTGTGTGGCCGCGCGCAGACACCATCGGTCGATGCCGTGCTGGCGCTGTTCGATCGCGAGGCCGTCCTTAAAAAGTTGATGAAAAACTTGTGAGCCTTGCCAAAGGGTTCAAAAACGGTATATACTTTCAGTCTCGCTTGAACGACGTTTTGTTTGAAACAACAAAGCAGCCGGGCCAGCCGAAAGAAGCAAAAGCTGCAAGTGTTTGACACGAACAGCGTTTGCATCCGGAGGGGGTATAGCTCAGCTGGGAGAGCGCTTGCATGGCATGCAAGAGGTCAGCGGTTCGATCCCGCTTACCTCCACCACACAGGTTGTGGTGCTGTAAAGCTTCGGTTGTCGGAGTTGCCAAAAGCAGAGCGTCGTGATGTGCGGAAAGCTTTTTCAAGAGCTTCGAAGGATTTGAGTCCCCTTCGTCTAGAGGCCTAGGACACCACCCTTTCACGGTGGCTACAGGGGTTCGAATCCCCTAGGGGACGCCAAGTTTGACGGCACTTGGCAGGTTGAGCAGCAATGCAAAATCTGTAGAGTCGTTGCCACTGCGGAGTGGTAGTTCAGTTGGTTAGAATACCGGCCTGTCACGCCGGGGGTCGCGGGTTCGAGTCCCGTCCACTCCGCCAAAGGTTTTGAAAGCCTTGCTGGTGACACAGCAAGCTTGTTGAAGAGACAGAATCTCGGTGCCAGCCTGGCGCCCTGCCGTGAGTCAAATCGCGATGGGGGTATAGCTCAGCTGGGAGAGCGCTTGCATGGCATGCAAGAGGTCAGCGGTTCGATCCCGCTTACCTCCACCACAAACACCTTCAGGTTTTCCTGAAGGTGTTTGGTCAAGGTGGCGTCAGAGCAGGCACAAAGGCGATGTCAAACTGATGTAAAAAATCAGTTACAATTGAAGATTGACGGAGGCCCCTTCGTCTAGAGGCCTAGGACACCACCCTTTCACGGTGGCTACAGGGGTTCGAATCCCCTAGGGGTCACCAAGCTTAACGACGCTTGGTTGTGCAAAGGCGAAAGCCGGCGCAGAACGAAGTCGTTTGCCACTGCGGAGTGGTAGTTCAGTTGGTTAGAATACCGGCCTGTCACGCCGGGGGTCGCGGGTTCGAGTCCCGTCCACTCCGCCAAAAATGCAAAGCCCTGATGCGCAAGCGTCAGGGCTTTTTGCTTTGTGGCCCTCGCACCTCGGCAGGTTTTTATCGGGTCTTGGCAACGGGCGTCATGTCACACCTCATGCCGCCCGTTTGTTTGAGCCTGTCTCCTCCGATTGGATCGCTGCCGGGTTCGTGCTCGCGCTTCGTGTTGTGCGGGTGGGCAGTGCTGCAAGCAAGGTGCCCAGCAACACCACACCTGCACCGATCAGCATGTCTGCGTTGATGGCCTCGTTCAGCCAGAGGTGGCTCCAGAGCATGGCAAAGGGCGGGATCAGGAATGTCACACTGACGGCGCGGGTGGCTCCGACACGTTCCACCAATCGATAGAACAAGGCGTAGGCCAAGCCCGTGCAAAGGGCAGCCAGGGCGCCCAGGGCAACCCAGACTTGGGCGGGCACCGCGAGCCAGGCTGCGAACAGGCCCTCTGCACTGGGTGCGTGTAAAGCCGTTGTTGTCTCGCTGCCTGCGCCCATGGGCATGGGCCCAAGGGCGATAGCGGGCCCAAGGAGCAGGGCGGTGCCACACAAAAGGATGCCTGCACTGACCGTGACAGGCGCCATGCCATGCAGGAAACGACGGCTGTGGTGAATGGCAATGGCATACATCCAGGTGGAGCCCAATGCCAAAGCCATCGCCACAGGGTCCAAAGCCTGAGTGAGCCCACCCGTTCGATGCTCGGCCAGCCATGCCACGCCGGCCAAGCCGAGCAAGAGGCCGCTGATGCGTCGCCACCCCATGGCTTCGCCGAAGAAAGCCCAACCCACCACAGCAGCCCACATGGGTGTGGTGGCATTGAGCACCGAGAGGGGCCCCGCCGGCAAGGTCTGCGCAGCCCTGCTCAGGCCCACGAATGGCAAAACGCATGAGAGCAGGCAAGCCAGCATCAAGGTCGGCCATCGGCCTTTGAACTGCTGCCACTGGCCGCGCACAAGCACCAAGGGCAACAGAACCAGCGCCGCACCAGCGATGCGGAAGGCAGCAACGGCCACGGGGCCGACCTGCGGCGCCGCCATGCGCAAGAACAGGAAGGAAGCCCCCCAGATGGCCGAGAGCAGCAGCATCTCCAGCCAGTCTTGCGCTGACATAGGCTTCATGGCCGGCTCACTTGCATGCCGTCAACCCGAAAGCCCTCGTGGGTCAGCAACGCCACTTTGCGATGCAAGCCGCCCGAGTAACCCGTGATGTGGCCCTGTTGGCCCATCACCCGGTGGCAGGGAACAATGATGGAGAGCGGGTTGCGGCCCACGGCCATGCCCACGGCGCGAAAGCCCTTGGGTTTGCCCAACTCCCGGGCAACGTCGCCATAACTGCGCTGCTGCCCGGGGCCGATGCTCAAGAGCAGGCGCCATACATCTTGCTGAAAGCTGGTGCCGATCAGGTCGAGTGTCAGCTCAAAGTGATGTTGGGTGGCTTGCCAGTACGACAGCACCTGCTCCGCCGCCTGACAAAGCAGGTGGTCCTGAGGGCGGTAGGGCACTTCCAGCAGGTCGTCCGAGGTGTCTTTCTGCCCCTCCAAAAACCACGCGCCCGCCAAACCCTTGGTCGTTCGCGCGAGCAACATGTCACCCAGCGGGGTGTTCACGGTCGACTGCGCGGTGTAAATCATCTGAGGTCTCCCGAGTATTTTGGCTGGGTCTGCCATCCTAGCCTTTGCGTGATTTCATGGCGCCCCCCACTTTGTCGGGAATGGCCGTCGAGGGCCCCTGCGTTTGCGGGGGGCTTTGATGCCGGGCTGCGGAACCCTGACGCGATTTAGGGAACTGACACGGAGCAGTCTCTAGAATTGCTTCCATTACTTTCTCCAGTCAGACAAGGATCACCATGCAAGTCACCGCTTCCATCTTCAAGGCCTATGACATCCGGGGCATCGTCCCTTCGACCTTGAACGAAGCTGTGGCCGAGCACCTGGGCCGTGCCTTTGGCACTGAAGCGCTCAAGCTGGGCGAAAAGGCCGTGGCCGTGGGCCGCGATGGTCGCGTGTCGGGCCCCTCTTTGGTGGCCGCCTTGGTCAAAGGCCTGCGTGCCTCGGGCATCGATGTGATCGATCTGGGGGCCGTGACCACGCCCATGCTCTATTACGTGGCCGCCACGCGTGGCGATGTCGGCTGCCACAGCGGCATCATGGTCACCGGCAGCCACAACCCCAAGGATTACAACGGCTTCAAGATGGTGCTGGCTGGCCGCGCCATTTATGGCGATGACATCCAGGGCTTGCGCCAACGCATCGAGGCCGAAGACTATGCCTCGGGCAACGGTGCGGTCACCGAACTGAATGTGCTGGCCGAGTACACCCAACGCATCGTTGGCGATGCCAAGCTGTCGCGCCCCATGAAGATCGTGGTTGACTCGGGCAACGGCATCCCGGGTGCCTCGGCCCCCGGCATCTTGCGCGCCCTGGGTTGCGAGGTGATCGAGCTGTACTCTGAGGTCGATGGCGATTTCCCCAACCACCACCCCGATCCCTCCAAGCCCGAGAACCTGGTCGACCTGATCAAGGCCGTGAAGGAGCAAGGCGCTGAGTTGGGCCTGGCCTTTGACGGCGACGGCGACCGCCTGGGCGTGGTCACCAAGGGTGGCGACAACATCTTCCCTGACCGCCAGATCATGCTGTTCGCACGCGATGTGTTGAGCCGCGTGCCGGGCGCGCCCATCATCTTTGACGTCAAGTGCAGCCAGCGCCTGGCCATTGCCATCAAGGAAGCGGGTGGCGTGCCCGTGATGTACAAGACCGGCCATTCGCTGGTGAAGGCCAAGCTCAAGGAAATGAAGTCGCCGTTTGCCGGTGAGATGAGTGGCCACATCTTCTTTGGTGAGCGTTGGTACGGTTTTGACGATGCCACCTACACCGCAGCGCGCCTGCTGGAAATTTTGAGCAAGTCGGCCGACCCGAGCGCCGTGCTCAATGCCTTGCCCACCAGCTTCAGCACGCCTGAGTTGAACGTGGCTTGCGCCGAGGGCGAGCACCACGTGGTGATCGAAAAGCTGCGCAAGACGGCCACGTTCGACGGTGCTGTGGTGACCGACATCGACGGCCTGCGCGCCGACTACCCCGATGGTTTTGGCCTGGTGCGCGCCTCGAACACCACACCCGTGCTGGTGCTTCGTTTCGAAGGCGAGACACCCGAAGCGCTGGAGCGCATTCAGAAGCACTTCATGTCGCAGGTCCTGGCCGTCAAGCCGGATGCGCATGTCGGCGCTTCGGCCCACTGAGCTCGGCTAGGATCGCGGGTTTGGAGCCCGCGCCCTTTGCCTTTGCTTGCACCCACCCCCCGCGCCTGGCTGGCCCGCCAGGCCTATGCCTTGTTGTTGAGGCTTGGCACGCCTGCTTATTTGTGGCGGGTGTGGGCTCGTGGGCGGGAGGAGCCTGCTTATCGCGCTGACTGGCCTGCACGCTTGGGGCTGTATGGCGCTGATGCCCGAGCGGTTTGGGCAAGGCGTGCCTCGGCGCCATCTGGCGAGCGTGTCATCTGGGTGCATGCCGTCTCCTTGGGTGAGGCCCGTGCAGCTGCGCCTTTGATCCAGGCCCTGCGTGCCCAGTGCCCCGGCATGCGCTTGCTGCTCACGCACACCACGGCCACAGGCCGCGAGGCTGGCAAGGCCCTGCTGAGTGTTGAGCACCGTGATGTGCAGACCTGGCTGCCCTACGACACCCCAGGCGCCGTGCGCCGCTTCTTGCGGCAGTACCAGCCACAGGTGGGCGTGCTGATGGAGACCGAGGTCTGGCCCGTCTTGCAGCACGAAGCCGCCCGCGCTGGCGTGCCCATGGTGCTGGCCAATGCGCGCCTGAGCGACAAGAGCCTCAAGCAAGGCCTGCGTTTCAAAGCTTTGCTGCAGCCCGCAGCCCGCGCCTTGAGCGCCGTGTTGGCGCAGACGCACGACGATGCTCGACGTGTGCTGGCTTTGATCGAGTCTGATGCCATGGCCAGAGGTAATGCGCCACAGGTGGAGGTCATGGGGAACGTCAAGTTCGACATGCGGCCCGACCCTGCCTTGTTGGCCCTGGGGCAGCGGTGGCGTGCGGCTTTGAGCGAAGGTGAACAGGGCGCCACCGAAGCGCGCCCCGTGGTGTTGGCCGCCAGCACGCGTGAGGGTGAGGAGGCAGGGCTCTTGCTCGCCTGGTCTGAGGCGCTATCGGTGCAAGCGTGGCATGGCAGCCCCAAGCCGCGCTTGTTCATCGTGCCGCGCCACCCACAACGGTTTGACGAGGTCGCTGAACTCGTGAATGCACAAGGGCTGAGCCTGTCGCGGCGCAGCGCCTGGCTGGGTGCGCAACCTGACGCGGCTGCTTTGTCTGCTGATGTGTGGCTGGGAGATTCGATGGGCGAGATGCCTGCTTATTTTGCGTCCGCGCAAGTGGCCTTGCTGGGCGGCAGTTTTGCGCCACTGGGTGGGCAGAACCTCATTGAAGCTGCGGCTTGTGGCTGCCCCATCGTGATGGGCCCTTCGACCTTCAACTTTGCCGAGGCAGCTGAGTTGAGTGAGGCCGCCGGCGCTGCGCGTCGAGTGCCCGACATGGCTGCAGGTGTGGCTGCCGCTTTGCAAAGCTTGCACGATGGGCAAGGGCTGCACCGCAGCGAGGTTTGCCTGGCTTTTGCCCGAGCTCACCAGGGTGCAGCGGCACGCATGGCAGGGGTCATCCTGGGGCTGTGCAAGGCCTGAGTTCAACGGACGATCTTCAGCCACCCCATCGACCTGCAGGCCGCCCAGTGGTGGGTCTTGCTGCTGGTCTCGATGAAGGCTTGGCACAGGCCCCTTGCATGCTGCGGCCCTGGGGCTTGCCCCGTATCTGGCAGGTGGTTCGGCTTGTTATGCTCATGATCCGATGCACGAACTCCGTTTCCCCGCACTTGCCATGTTGACCCTCAAGATGAAGATTCAGGCCTTGTTGTGCTTGCCCCTCGCGGTGGGCTTGTCCCTTGCTCATGCCAAGGGCGAATTCAAGCCCCAGGACCAGCTCTCGATTTGCGAGTGGGCAGATGCCGACGAGAAATGCCAGCCTTTGACCGACGCCTCACTGGAGCAGTTCAAGGTGCTGCCCGAGGACATCGAGACTTTGCGCCGCATCCAAGCGTTTGCCAAGCGCTCATCTGTCACGGGTGATGAACTGGTGGCCGCTTTTGGCTCACCGCTGGGGCGCATTCAGCCCAACCG